>NZ_WXWO01000089.1:0-41652 GCF_009904845.1 Vibrio sp. V38_P2S17PM301
GCCAGTAATAATGAACGCCAGAAATGTGACCACCGCGAGCGATTTCCTGGCTTGAGTGACTACTCGCTATTTAAAGACAGTGGTATGCTGTCGCCTCAGTCTCGCTCACCAGATCCAGTGATTTGCTCTGTCGTATCGAGCCTTATCCAACATAAGATCTGGACATTCACACCTTAAGGAGTCATCCGTGTCTGAATTCCATTCTGAAATCAGTAACTTGTCACCTGCCCCGCTTTGGCAGTTTTTCGATAAGATCTGTTCTATTCCTCACCCTTCCAAACATGAAGAAACGCTAGCGCAATACATTGTTGATTGGGCAACCAACCAGGGCCTGGACGTACGTCGCGACCCAACAGGCAATGTGTTTATTAAAAAACCAGCGACCGCGGGCATGGAAAATCGAAAGGGTGTGATTTTGCAGGCACACATCGATATGGTGCCGCAGAAGAACGAAGACACGGAACATGATTTTGCTCAGGATTCGATTCAACCCTACATTGATGGCGAATGGGTCACCGCCAAAGGCACCACGTTAGGGGCTGACAACGGCATTGGTATGGCATCCTGTCTCGCAGTACTGGCTGCAAAGGATCTTAAGCACGGTCCGCTGGAAGTCTTACTGACCATCGATGAAGAAGCCGGTATGACCGGAGCATTTGGTCTCGAAGCCGGTTGGCTGGAAGGGGAAATACTGCTCAATACCGATTCCGAGCAGGAAGGCGAAGTGTACATGGGCTGCGCTGGCGGTATTGACGGTGAAATGACGTTTACGATTGAACGCGAAGCACTGCCCGCCGGTTACACCACCCGTCAGTTGACCCTTAAAGGATTGAAAGGTGGTCACTCAGGTTGCGACATTCATACTGGTCGCGGAAACGCCAATAAACTGCTGGCACGTTTTCTGGCCGGCCACGCCCAAGAGCTGGACCTGCGCCTGATCGAATTTCGTGGTGGTAGTTTACGCAACGCCATTCCCCGTGAAGCTTTCGTGACCATCGCCGTGCCGGCAGATAACGAAAGTCGACTGGCTAAGCTGTTCGATCACTACACAACCCTGATACAAACCGAGCTGGGTAAAATTGAAACCGGCATTGTTACTTTTAATGTTCCCGTCACCACCGATCAGACGGCTCTGTCCCGCCAAGATCAGCAACGCATTATTGCCGCGCTCAATGCTTGCCCGAATGGGGTGATCCGCATGAGTGATGAGATCGAAGGCGTAGTAGAAACCTCTTTGAATGTCGGCGTCGTGACCACACAAGCCAGCAGCATCAGTGTGCTGTGTCTGGTTCGCTCGCTGATTGATTCAGGACGCCATCAGGTTGAAAGCATGTTGTCTTCAGTTGCTGAACTGGCTGGGGCTGAAATCGTTTTTTCTGGCGCCTACCCAGGTTGGAAACCAGATGCTGACTCACAAATCATGGCAATTTTCCGCGACATGTACGAAGGCATCTACGGCCACAAACCGAACATTATGGTGATTCATGCCGGCCTGGAATGTGGTTTGTTCAAAGAGCCGTATCCGAACATGGACATGGTGTCATTCGGGCCAACCATCAAGTTTCCACACTCACCGGACGAAAAAGTCAAGATCGACACCGTAGCCCTGTACTGGGAACAAATGGTGGCGCTGTTGGAAAACATTCCGGAAAAAGCCTAATCCCCTAATAGAGAGCCGGCTCTCTGCCGGCTTTTTTCTCACAAACTCCCATCCAATCAGGTTGTAATCGCGCCCACCTAGACTATAGTTTGAAGTAAATAACTTTAACGGCAGCTTTGCGTAAAACCATACTTGATACAATATGTTATGTGTTATAGCAAACTGATAAATATGGTGTATTCCGTCGATATTCACACGCCGCACCCGACCGCTGACAGGATAAATATCTTTTATCGTCACGGTCACTTATTTTCGTTAGTCACAGCTGTAACTGGTTGTTACAGTCCGCCCCCTTGAAGCGCCTATGGACAAACCATCTTGTCCTCTTCAAGCGATTACCCCGTGTAATGTCGTGGATGTCTCCATCCCGGATGATATCTGAAATTCTCTCTGACAATGATTGTTACTGCGATGAAAGAAAAACTACTCGTTGGTTGGCGTGAAACGCTCAGCCTGCCGGAGCTTGGTATTAATCAAATTAACGCCAAAATTGATACTGGCGCCAGAACATCTTGCTTGCACGCATTTAAAGTCGAAAGCTTTATTCAGGACAACACCACGTGGGTGCGCTTCTGGCTTCATCCGAAACAGCACGACGCGCACGAAGAGGTGATTTGCGAAGCCAAAGTCATCGACGAGCGCGTGGTACGCGACTCCGGCGGACATGAAGAAAAGCGCTACGTTATTCAAACCGTCATGAGCCTGGGCGGAGAAACCTGGCCAATCGAAATTACTCTGACTAACCGTGAAAACATGGCGTTTCGCATGTTGCTGGGCCGTACCGCCATGCACAATCGTATCATTGTTGATCCGGTACAATCGTTTTTAATCCCATTTGAGGAGCTACCACAATGAAAATTGGTATTCTGTCACGTAATGCTCGCCTTTACTCAACCCGACGCCTGATCGAGGCCTGTAAAGAACGAGGACACGAAGTTAAGGTCATCGACGCGTTGCGTTGTTACATGAATATCAATTCGGACAAACCGGAGATCCACTTTAAAGGGGAAGAGTTGTCCGGTTTCAACGCGATCATTCCTCGTATTGGTGCCTCGGTAACCTTCTATGGCGCAGCCGTATTGCGTCAGTTTGAAATGATGGGCGTTTACCCGGTAAACGAATCGGTTGCCATCACGCGTTCCCGAGACAAACTGCGCTCAATGCAGTTGCTGTCACGCAAAGGGATTGGCATGCCAATCACTGGCTTTGCCAGTAAACCGGATGACGTTAAAGACTTGCTCGACATGGTCGGCGGTGCGCCTGTCGTGATCAAACTGCTGGAAGGTACGCAAGGCATCGGCGTGGTACTGGCGGAGACCCGTAAAGCGGCCGAGAGTGTGGTCGAAGCCTTTTTGGGCCTGAAAGCCAACATTATGGTGCAGGAATACATCAAAGAAGCGGGCGGTGCCGATATACGCTGCTTTGTGCTTGGTGATAAAGTGATTGCAGCGATGAAACGTCAAGGCGCAGAGGGCGAGTTCCGCTCGAATCTGCACCGTGGCGGCAGCGCATCGCTGGTCAAAATCACGCCAACTGAACGACGCACTGCAGTCGAAGCTGCGAAGATCATGGGGCTGAATGTGGCTGGTGTCGATCTGCTGCGTTCAGAACGCGGGCCACTGGTCATGGAAGTGAACTCTTCACCGGGTCTCGAAGGTATCGAAAAAGCCACCGGAAAAGACATCGCTGGTATGATTGTTGAGTTCATCGAGAAAAATGCAGCAAGCAGAAGGACAAGAACTCGTGGCAAAGGCTAAGCGCAATAACGTATTTGAATTTCAAGGCGAAACCATTCTTCCGGGCGAACGCAAAGCGTTCGAACTGGAAGCAGCCAAGCTGTATACCCACTCCCCATTGTCCATACCGGTAGAAGTGATCAATGGCCGTTTTAGCGGCCCGGTCCTGATGGTCAATGCCGCCATACATGGCGACGAACTCAATGGCGTAGAAATCGTACGTCAGTTGATCAACACCATTGACGCCACCAAACTGAAAGGCACGCTCATCGCCGTGCCGATCGTGAATGTGTTTGGTTTCATCCATAAGTCACGTTATCTGCCGGACCGCCGCGATCTCAACCGCTGCTTTCCGGGCAGCAACAAAGGCTCATTGGCCTCACGTATGGCGCATACGTTTTATTCTCAGGTGGCTGAGCGCTGTGATTACATCATTGATCTGCATACCGGCGCGATCCACCGCACTAACCTGCCGCAGATCCGTGCCGACCTGAGCAACCCGGAGACCATGCGTATCGCCAAGGCGTTCGCCACGCCGGTGATTGTCGATGCGCCACTGCGTAACGGCTCGTTGCGCAGTGAAGCCGAACTGCAAGGCATCCCGGTGCTGACTTATGAAGCAGGCGAAGCGCTGCGTTTTGAACCGATCTGCATTAATGCCGGTTTCATTGGTATTCAACGGGTCATGCAGACCATCGGCATGCTCAGAGCAAGCCGTAAAAAGCTGCCCACCCCGGTGATTGCCAAGTCAACCAGTTGGTTGCGGGCCGAAAGCGACGGCATTTTGCGTACACTGGTCACCTTAGGCGAACGGGTTGAACGTGGTCAGATCCTAGCTTACATCAGTGCGCCGCTGGGGCATGATGAAATCGTCCTGAAAGCCAATAAAGGCGGTGTGGTCATCGGTCAGCAAACCTTGCCTCTGGTCAATGAAGGAGACGCGATTTTCCACCTGGCGTACTTCACAGAAGACGACGAAGAAGTCGAACAAGCCGTAGGTGAGTTTATCGGTGAAGTGGTGGAGCTTGATGCTGAGCCTTTGACCACCGGTCAAATGACGCCGCCCAACTCGGCCTCTTAAGCTAAAAAAGCCCGCAATCTCGTGCGGGCTTTTTTGGGGGCGTAATCGCGCTATTAACCAAACGAAGCCCAGATAACCGTCGCCACCAGCAGTGGACAAACGAATTTCACGTACACGGGCCACAACTTACCAAACCAGCCCTGCGTAAACTCCGGATAGCCCTGCTCCAGTTCCTTGACCTTAGCATTGCGGCTCCAGACCCAACCACCAAATAAACAGAACAGCAACGCGGCCATCGGCTGCAGGTATTGCGTGGCAACGGTCGCTACTAGGCCGAACAGCTCTGCAAAGTGATACACGATCACCGTACTGAACAAGGCAATCAATCCCCCAAGTACCCAACTGGTGGCGCTGCGCTTGGTATTAAAGCGTTCACTGACCAACGCGACCGGACACTCCAGCATCGAAATGGATGAGGTCAACGCGGCTATCGTCAGTAACACAAAAAACACCACAGAGAAAACTTGTCCCAGCAAGCCCAAACTGTCGAACATCAGCGGCAACACCGTGAAAACCAAGGTGTCTGAACTGAGCAGTGAGCCATCTTCAGCATAGATCTGCACACCTTTGTTCATCGCAACAAACATCGCAGGCATCACCACCAATCCGGCAATAAATGCCACTGCAGTGTCCACCAGAGTGACGTTCATGGCCATCTTAGGCAAGTTCTCTTTTTTACTCAGATAAGAACCATAAATCAGCATCGAACAACCGCCGATGGTCAACGAAAAAAATCCTTGTCCCATGGCAGCCAGAATCAGCTTCCGGTCCCAGATCTTGTTAAAGTCAGGCAGCAGATAATGCTGCAGACCTTCCATTGCGCCGCTTTGGGTCATGATGTAGACAAACAGAACCGCAAACAGGACAAACAGAGCCGGCATCAGGCGTGTGGACCATTTCTCAATGCCTTGCTTCACTCCGCCCTGAACAATCAGTATCGTCAGCACATAAAACGTGATAGTACCAAACAGGTTGCGCTCAATACTGAAGCCCTTCAACCAAGCCGTGAGGGTGTCCAGCCCCAGAATGTCCGTCACCGCGCCCAACATGAAACAGATCAGCCAGCCACCGACGATACTGTAAAACGCCAGCACAGCGCTCGGAACACTGAGGCCAATCCAGCCGACCAATCCCCCCAGCTTCTTACCCAGCGGATTCGACGTCAGCGAACGCATGCTGTCGACCGGGTTCGCCTGGCCAGAGCGGCCTATTGCCATCTCAACGACCAGCATCGGAAACGCCACAATGAGGATCAGAACCAGGTACACCAGCAGAAAGGCGCCACCACCATTGCTGGCGGCCTGCGTGGGAAACCCCCAGATATTACCAAGCCCGACAGCCGCACCCGCCGCTGCAAGAATAAAGCCCATCCGCGAACCAAAATGTTCACGCGGAGCGGAGGAAGATTGTTGAGGTGCCATACTACTCACATGTACCAATAAACTAGCTGACTAGTACAATATGGTACTCACGCTTCGTTCACAAGCTCATTGCTCAGCATTTGACCGGACTCTGGGCAATTGCTTTGTTCTCAAACTGTAAAATTATCAATACACAGAGCTGATACCCCGGGTATCAGCCATCAATATGATTTCGTGAAGTGCGCCGAAGCCGCACTGCAACTTGCATATCAAACAGACAATACTCGTGAGATCAGGCGAGAATTTATAAATTTATCATAGTATTACAATGACACGGTCGCTTTCTGACTTATTAGTTAAAGGTCTTGAACCTCGAAACAGATAAGGAGAAAATGATGCGTTCACCTCTACTCAGGACGGCTATCCTGACAGCGATTGGGCTCAGCGCCCCTGCGCTGGCCTACCAGTGCGATCCGTTGGCGGAATGGGACTCACAAAGCACTTATACATCGGGCGACGAAGTACAGAGAGCCGCTCAGGCGTTTCGCGCCAACTACTGGACTGCCGGGGATGATCCGCTGGCCCACTCTGGTGACTGGCAGGAGTGGCAAGCTCTGGGGCCATGTGATCAGAGTGATAATCAGGCACCGCAAGTGTCGCTCATCTCCCCGGTCAACAACGCGCAAATTCCACAAGGCAGTACTATCACGCTGAAAGCCAGTGCCGAAGACAGCGACGGCAGTATCAGTCATGTCGATTTTCAAATTGACGGTCAGACCGTCGCCACCGTCACTCAAGCGCCGTATCAGACGAGCTGGACAGCCACCCTGGGCGCTCAACAGGTGACAATTGTCGCTACTGACAATCAGGGTGCCACAACGACGCAAAGCACCACCATCCAAGTGACGCCGTCTGGAGACCTGATCCCGCCGACAATCTCACTGACCAGCCCTAGCGGCAGCGAATCCGTCAACGAAGGCAGCTCACTGACTCTCAGTGCCGAGGCCAGTGACAGTGACGGCAGCATCATTGATGTCACGTTCCTGATCGATGGCGCGCCCGTTGCGACCGTGACCTCACCACCATACCAATACCACTGGGCAGCTCAGGCGGGAGAACACACCTTCAGCGCCCGTGTGACGGACAATGATCAACAATCCACCAGCAGCAAAAGTGTCAACCTCACCATCGCCGGTGCCGGAAACGGTGGCTGCGCCGGTCTGCCGCTATACAGCGCAGGCACCAGTTACTCTGCCGGTGAACTGGTACAGAACAGCAATCAAAAATACCGCTGTGACATTGCTGGCTGGTGCTCATCGTCTTCTGCGTGGGCGTATGAACCGGGCAAAGGTGAATACTGGCAAGAAGCCTGGAGTGCTCAAGGCGCCTGCTCCGCGCCGCCGAGCGTGACATTAACCAGCCCGGCCCAAGGTCAGGTTTTTCTCGCCGGCAGCAACGTCACGCTCAATGCTGACGCCAGCGACAGTGACGGCAGCATTAGCAAGGTCGAGTTTTTTGCCAACAGCCAGTCATTGGGTAGTCTGGCTCAGCCGCCTTATCGTACCGGCTGGTCGGCGACAACATTAGGCTCCAACACGCTCAAAGCAGTGGCGACCGACAATGAAGGTAACCGCGCAGAAAGCAGCGTCACAGTGACCGTCAGCGATCAGGATTTAGTGGTCGCGCTGACCTCTCCCGCTTCTGGCCAGAACCTGGCGTTAGGTAAAGCCACCACCTTAAGTGCCGATGCCACATCACTGACAGGCAGCATCCGTCAGGTGGACTTTGTCGTCAACGGCGCTGTCGTAGGCACCGACACCAGTGCGCCGTATCAGTACAGCTGGACACCGGGCGCTGTCGGCGACTACACCATTGCCGCCGAAGCGATCGACAACAGCGGGCAGCACAGTTTGTCCGACGCGGCGTCGGTCAAAGTGGTGACGCAAGTCGAGAAAAAACACAAGCTGATCGGTTACTGGCATAACTTCGTTAACGGAGCTGGCTGCCCTATGCCTTTGGCTGACATGTCGGAAGCCTGGGATGTTATCGACATCGCCTTCGCCGAAAATGATCGCAACAGCACCGGCACGGTCCACTTTAACTTGTACTCAGGAGATATCCACAGCAGTTGTCCGGCGCTCAATCCTGCTCAGTTCAAGCAGCAGATGGCCGCGCTTCAGGCTAAAGGCAAAAAGTTTGTCCTGTCACTCGGGGGAGCGGAAGGCACCATTACGCTCAATACCGATGAAGATGAAGCGCATTTTGTCAGCAGCCTGACTCAGATTATTCAGGAGTGGGGGTTTGATGGTCTGGACGTGGATCTGGAAAGTGGCTCAAATCTGGTTCATGGCTCTCAGATTCAGGCCCGACTGGGTCGTGCGCTGTTGCAGATTGAGCAGAACATCGGTGGTGATATGTACCTGACGATGGCGCCAGAGCACCCATATGTTCAGGGCGGCTTTGTCGCTTACAGTGGCATCTGGGGCGCATACATTCCGGTGATCGATCAAGTTCGTGATACGCTCGATTTGCTGCATGTTCAGTTGTACAACAATGGCGGCTTGCCCAATCCGTATATGGCGGGCAGTGCGCCGGAAGGATCGGTCGATATGATGGTGGCACAATCAAAAATGCTGATCGAAGGCTTTGAGCTGGCAGACGGTAGCTTCTTTGCTCCACTGCGTGATGATCAGGTCGCCATAGGCTTACCATCCGGTCCAAGCTCTGCGAACTCGGGTCAAGCCCCGACTCAGAACATTCTGGATGCGCTCGACTGCCTGACAAAAGGCACCCAGTGCGATACGCTCACACCGGCATTCAACTACCCGAATTACGCTGGTGTCATGACCTGGTCGATCAACTGGGATCACCATGACGGTTACAATTTCTCCGGGCCCGTCGGAGACAAATTGACGCAGATGAATAACGCGCAGTAACACGCTCGACAAAGAAAAAGAGCGCCATGCGGCGCTCTTTTATCTGATATTTATCAGATGCTGAATACCTGATAATTCTTTAACTCGGGAACTTTTTCATGCAGTGACTGTTCCTGACTGGCCATATCATCCAGTGAATCACAGAACTCTTGTCCCTGCTTCTCCAACGTGGCCGAATGCTCTCTGACTTTCGACTCCACCTTGGCCTTAAGGGCATTCATGTTGTCCGCCAGTTCGGTCAGGTTCAACCCACCGTCTTCTTTCATCTTGCCGGACATGGCATTAAATGCGCTGGTAATGAACTCGTCATTAAAGACTTGCTTCGCACGTTCAAAATCCCGCGCCCACTCTGCGCTCATTTGCTCAAACGTTTCCGCCGGAATGATCAAATCACCGTCTTTGTAGTACCGCGCCTGTACATCGGCAAAAAAGCGCTGCATCGACGCTTTGACGTTATCAAATGAATTGGGCGCATCCAGACTGACCGCAATATCATCGATGATGCTGTTGGCCAGCTCCATGCCCTCACTCGCCAGTTGCTGAGCTTTTGGCAGGTAAGCACTCATGCTTTCGCGGTAACGGTTGATCGCCGCCTTCTGCTCCGGACTCAATGCGATCCACTGACCATCGATTTGCAGTGCGTCTTTTTCCAACACAGCCTTATCACCACTGGCTTGATGGATCTCGACTTTATCGCCGTCCAGATGAATCTCGTTTTTTATATCGACCCGGCACTGCGCCGCCATTGTACTGTGACTGACGAGCAAGGCGCCGATTAACATCAACTTCTTCATAACATTCCCTGCGGTGGTGTTTTCCGAAACCATAGCAAATATCAATAAATATCGTGTCAGGATACCGTCACGACTTGGTAACCAATCGTGTCCTCTCCCATACGAAACTCGATATCATCACCCTGATAAGCACCGTACAAGGCTTTCCCCAATGGCGCTTGAGGCGTCATCACTTTGACGGGTTCGCCCTGCCACTCAACTTCCAGTCCACCAGCACACGGTCCGATGAAGAAGCGGCTGATACGGCCGGCCTCATCCTCAAGCTCTACATACGCACTCATGGTGATCTTACCATCATCACAGTTACGCAGGCACAATTGGCGAAACTGACGCAATTCCTCTTCACAAGCTTGCACCCGCATGGCCTGGCCATGCGCCAGGTACGCGGCTTCGAGTGCCAGCGTATCGTATTTATGTTCAGGTACGGTTTCCTCGTCCGTTGCGGTGTCAATCGCGCGCTGCGTCGCAGAGCGGGCCACCTGCAGTTGCTCTTCCAACTGGGCCACTATTTTTTGCTGAAGATCGGATTTATTCATACTTTTCAGGTGCAATCTCTAAGGAGCTACAGCATAGAATCAGGTAGTATGGAGAGCAAGGCAAAGATGGAACGGAATAAGCAATGATTCAACAGACGTTAAAACGAGTATTCGGCTTTGAGCAGCTAAGGCCAGGACAAGAGCAAGTCATCAATACGATCATGCGCGGTCAGTCTGCAGCAGCCATTTTTCCGACCGGCTCAGGCAAATCGCTCTGCTACCAGCTCCCGGCTCTGGAATTGCCGCACCTGACCCTGGTTATCTCCCCTTTACTCGCGCTGATGAAAGATCAACTGGCCTTTTTGCACAGCAAAGGAATTGCCGCCGCTTCGATCGACTCCTCTCAGGATCGCCAAACCACTCAGCAGGTGATGCAATCGGTGCGAAACGGCGACACTAAGATCCTAATGATTTCTGTCGAGCGCCTGAAGAATGAGCGCTTTCGTCAATTTATCTCACAAGTTCCCATCTCACTGCTGGTGGTAGACGAAGCTCACTGCATTTCCGAATGGGGGCACAACTTTCGTCCGGACTACCTCAAACTGCCTCACTACCAACAGATGCTCAACATTCCTCAGGTACTGTTGCTGACCGCCACCGCAACCCAAGACGTCATTACGGACATGCAGCGCAAATTTGCTCTCAGCCCTGATAACATTATCGTGACTGGCTTCTATCGTTCCAATCTGGATCTGACCATTCAGCCCTGCCAAGAAGAGCATAAGTTTCCAGCCCTGCTGCAGACCTTGGAAGCGGATCCACAGGCAGCCACCATTATTTACGTCACACTCCAAAACAGCACCGAACAACTGGCTGAGTCGTTGCGACAATCGGGGATCGAGGCCGAAGCCTATCACGCTGGGCTGAAAGCCGATGTCCGTGAACGCCTCCAGCAACGTTTTATGCGCAGCGACATAGCCTGCATTGTGGCGACCATTGCTTTCGGTATGGGCGTCGACAAAGCGGACATCCGCCGGGTGATCCATTTTGATCTGCCCAAATCAATCGAAAACTATTCGCAAGAGATTGGCCGGGCCGGTCGTGATGGCCAGCCGTCGCGCTGTTTGTTATTGGCCAATCAAAACGCCCTGCATGTACTGGAAAATTTCGTCTTCGGTGATACTCCGGATTTAGTGGCGATTCGTTTCGTTATTGAGCAGATCTATCAGCAACAAGATAACTGGGAAGTGGTGCTGCTGCGCCTGTCTCGCGACGCCAATATTCGCCAACTACCGTTGAAAACCTTACTGGTTTATCTGGAACTGGCCGGCGTGATCGAACCCAAGTACAGCTATTTTGCCGAGTATCGGTTTAAGTTTCTCATCGACAAAAAGGCCATCATTCAGCGCTTTGAAGGCGAGCGGCGTCAGTTTACTCAAGCAGTGTTTGCCTCAGCGACTCAAGCGAGAGTCTGGTGTCAACTCGATTTTGAAGCGCTGTGGA
The DNA here is from genome assembly GCF_009904845.1 of Vibrio sp. V38_P2S17PM301. Classification (NCBI taxonomy): domain Bacteria; kingdom Pseudomonadati; phylum Pseudomonadota; class Gammaproteobacteria; order Vibrionales; family Vibrionaceae; genus Vibrio; species Vibrio sp. V38_P2S17PM301. The sequence goes on from NZ_WXWO01000089.1 coordinate 11,548, forward strand.
TGCAGTATCAGGGCGATCGTCAGCGCGCCATCGCGGCACTGGACTATTTTCACGAACAGGGGTGGATCGAACTCGAAAGCAAACAGATCACGGACGTCTATCAGGTGACGGATCGCTCTCAGGACATCATGCAACTCTGCGCCAACATGCACCAGTTGTTTCAAACCAAAGAGCAGCACGAAATCGAGCGCTTACATCAGTTACTCCACTTTTTTGAGTCGGATCGCTGCCTGAGTCACCGCTTGGCAGAATACTTTGCCGATCACAATGCCCCGCAACAATGCGGTCACTGCTCCGTTTGCCGTGGGCAACCAGCACAACTGCCCCGGGTCGCCACGGATGCACTCGACGCCACCCAGTTGCGTGCATGGTTGCAACCGTTTATCACGGCCAGTGACACGCCTTTGTCAGTCGAAGCACAAGCTCGTTATTTATGCGGTATCGCCACGCCGCTCAGCAGTCGTGTCAAAGCCAATAAAATGGCTGGGTTTGGCAAGCTGGAAAACGCTCCGTTTCGAGACGTCTGCGCCGCTATTCAAAAAAGCTCAGTTGCTTAGTCTGGAGCTCGGGTCTGAGCATCACGCTCAGACCGAGCAGGCGAATTTCACGTCCCTGCTGCCGCTTGAGGATATCGCGCAGCAGTACTTTGAAATACTCCCGTTCGAGTCGGTTATGGGTATGCTCAATGGTCGTTAACTGAAAATCGGCAAACTTAAGTTTGATCCCCTGCTTGCTGATCAGCTTCTCCGGACTGACTTTCTCCAGACGCCTCTCCAGTTCGGGAAACAGCTTTTCTTCAATGACCTGCCAGCACTGATCGTAACTGACGATGTTCTCGGCAAACGTCCGCTCAACACCGACCGACTTCCGTTCACGCGCCACCACCACCTCGCGATCGTCAATGCCATGGCTACGCTTCCACAACGACTGACCGAGACGCCCAAATCGCCGCAGCAGCTCACGATAGTCAGCCTGCTTGATGTCTTCACACAGGTAGTAACCCGCCGCATGCAGTTTTTCCAGCGTCACTTTGCCAACACCCGGTATTTTTTCGAGGGGCAGTTTGTCCACCACTTGCTGAACCTGATCCGGCGGAATGACCGTCTGGCCGTTGGGTTTGTTGAGATCCGAGGCTACCTTGGCCAGAAACTTAATCGGCGCAACCCCGGCCGAGGCCGTCAATTGCAGCTCGGTCCAGATATCTTGACGGATAGCTTCCGCAATCAACGTCGCTGATCCGTGACAAAGCGAGCACTCACTGACATCCAGGAAGGCTTCATCCAAAGATAAGGGCTCTATTTTATCGGTGTAGCGGGCAAAGATCGCCCGAATATGTGCCGAGACCTGTTTGTAGACCTCCATACGCCCAGGCACCACCAGTAACTGAGGGCAGAGTTTGAGCGCCCGCGCAGTCGGCATCGCAGAACGAACACCAAAACGCCGAGCCTCATAGTTACAGGTGCTGATCACACCGCGCTGCTTTTCGTGCCCCCCAACCGCCAGAGGCCGGTTGCGATAATGAGGGTTATCGCGCATTTCTACCGCGGCAAAAAAACAGTCCATATCAATATGGATGATTTTACGTGCTGTTTTTTCCACCTGAGCCTCTGCTTAACACTGTATACAAAAACAGTATAACACTAAGCCGTCAGAGATGTGTAGTCAGCCGGTTGTCCGTCCGGCAGGCATAAAAAAGCCCGGTCAATACCGGGCTAGTGTGTATACCATCCAGATCAGGCGATGCGGTCTTTTTCCCACGCAGCCAGCTTTTCTGCTCGAACCGCCTCACGGGCTTCGCGTTTTTTGCGCGCGTCGCAAGGCTCAGGGCAGTTACAAACCTTCTCGATACCGACGGCACCTAAACCACCGCAGCTGCCGCGTACGACTTTTTTCTGGAAGATGTATCCTACGGCCATCGCTGCGATGACCATCAGGAATACGGCAAATGTTGTCAGATAAACCGCCATTAGCTACCTCAGTGTCATTAGTTTTTCTTCGTCACGTACTGCGCAAACGTGTCAGAAGCGTACTCTTTAAAGCCATCTTCAGTTTTGACAATCAGCAGTACCGGAAGTTTTTCTTTGTTTGCCAGAGCAATCGATTCTTCTTCGCCCATTACAGAGAAAGTGGTTGCATACGCATCGGCCGTCATGCTCTGTGGGCTGATCACGGTTACCGATACTACGTGGTTTGCGATCGGCTTTCCAGTACGTGGATTAATCAAATGTGAATAACGTACGCCGTTTTCTTCGAAGTAGTTACGATAGTCCCCGGATGTGGCAATCCCATTATCACCAACCTGGATGATATCCTGTACGGCACGCTCGTTGGACAACGGTTTCTCAATGGCGATGCGCCAACCGACATTTTCCAGGTTAGTCCCTTTGACGCGCAATTCGCCCCCGACATCAACCATGTAGTCGACAACGCCCAGCTCCTGCAGATACTCGGCAACAACATCTACACCATAACCTTTGGCAATCGACGACAGGTCCACATACAGACCCGGGATTTGTTTGACCAGTTTGTTGTCGTCCGTCACCGACAGATTCTGGTAACCGATCTCCGCGCGGCGTTCAGCCAGATCCTGCTCACTTGGCGTCTGCTCCGGACGCGCTTCTGGGCCAAAGCTCCACAAATTCACCAATGGTCCTACCGTGACGTCATACGCGCCTTTCGACAATTCAGAAATGCGCAGTGCTTCACGCACCACTTTGGCGGTTGCAGCCGACACCTGGAAGGGTTCGCTACTCTTGTGCTGGTTAAAACGGCTCAGCTCAGAGTCCGGACGATAGGTCGACATCTGATCATTGACCAGCTCCAGTCGTTTATCGATCTCTGCCTGTACATCCGCTGACACGGGTAAGCCCGGTTGAGTAATGTACTTAATCGAGTAATAGGTTCCCATGGTACTGCCACTCAGGTGTACCTGTTCGCGTTTGTCACCACAACCCGCCAAGGATAAGACAATGGCCATCAGAGCCATTACTCGCATGAAGAGATGTTTCATTGTTACTCCTAAACTCACACTCATTGTTTTTTGTCGTGAGACTGCCGTTAATAACCAATCTTCACCACAAAAAACAGCTGCCGTTATTGCTTGTTCAGCATCTGGCACGAAAAATGGCTGACCATTTACATGGTCAGCCATTGATGCTGTCACGGTGGGGCTAATTAGCCACCGAAATCATCCAGCAGGATGTTTTCGTCTTCCACGCCCAGATCTTTCAGCATGCCTATCACGGCTGCGTTCATCATAGGTGGACCACACATGTAGTATTCACAGTCTTCCGGTGCTTCGTGATCACGCAGGTAGTTCTCGTACAGAACGTTATGAATGAAGCCGGTGTAACCATCCCAGTTATCTTCTGGAAGTGGATCAGACAGAGCACAATGCCATACGAAGTTGTCATTCTCAGCCGCCAGGCCATCGAAATCTTCGACGTAGAACATTTCACGCTTAGAGCGCGCACCATACCAGAAAGACATCTTACGCTTAGAATGCAGACGCTTCAGTTGGTCGAAAATGTGCGAACGCATTGGCGCCATACCCGCACCACCACCGATGAAGACCATCTCTGCATCCGTATCTTTCGCGAAGAACTCACCAAACGGACCTGAGATTGTACACTTGTCGCCTTCTTTCAGAGACCAGATGTACGATGACATGATGCCAGGTGCAACGTTTGGATTGTTTGGCGGCGGAGTCGCGATACGCACGTTCAGCATGATGATGCCGTGCTCTTCTGGGTAGTTCGCCATTGAGTAAGCACGGATCGTTTCTTCGTTCACTTTTGACTCGTAGCGGAACAGGTTGAACTTCTCCCAGTCCTCACGGTATTCCTCAGGAATATCGTAATCCGCGTATTTCACGTGGTGAGCCGGCGCTTCAATCTGGATGTAACCACCAGCACGGAAAGGTACTGACTCGCCATCTGGAATTTGCAGCTTGAGCTCTTTGATGAATGTTGCCTTGTTATCGTTAGAGATAACGGTACATTCCCACTTCTTAACACCAAAGATTTCTTCTGGAAGCTCGATGTCCATGTCAGTTTTCACTGCCACCTGACACGCCAGACGCTCACCTTCACGCGCTTCACCTTTAGTGATGTGATCCAGTTCGGTCGGCAGAATGTCACCACCACCAGATTTAATTTTTACGCGACACTGGCCACATGAGCCACCGCCACCACAAGCAGAAGATACGAATACGCCAGCACCGGCCAGTGCACTCAGTAGCTTGCCACCTGGTTGTGTAATGATCGCTTTATCAGCATCACCGTTCACAGAAATTGTAATGTCACCTGTTGGTACCAGCTTCGACTTGGCGAACAGAATCACCAGTACTAGCGCCAGTACGATCAGAGTAAACATCACGACACCAAGAATAATGTCCATTGACTATTCCTTAATTGTTGCGGTTTACCCGACTTACAGTTGAACACCAGAGAAAGACATGAAGCCTAACGCCATAAGACCTACAGTGATGAACGTGATACCTAGACCACGCAGACCTGGAGGAACGTCTGAGTACTTCATCTTCTCACGGATACCTGCAAGAGCAACGATTGCCAGCATCCAACCCATACCAGAGCCGAAACCGTACACGACAGATTCAGCAAAGTTATAGTCACGCTGTACCATGAAAGACACACCACCGAAGATCGCACAGTTAACTGTGATCAGCGGCAGGAAGATGCCCAGCGCGTTGTACAGAGGCGGGAAGAAACGGTCAAGCACCATCTCCAGAATCTGTACCAATGCGGCGATAACACCGATGAACGTGATGAAGTTCAGGAAACTGAGGTCCACACCTTCAACTAACGCATTTTCTTTCAACACCAGGTTGTAAACCAGGTTGTTTACCGGTACCGCGATGGTCAGAACCACCACAACCGCAACACCCAGGCCAAATGCTGTCTTAACTTTCTTAGATACGGCCAGGAAAGTACACATACCCAGGAAGAAAGACAAAGCCATGTTTTCGATGAAAATCGATTTAACTAGCAGGCTAATGTAATGTTCCATGACAACCTTACTCCTTCGCTTCTACTTGTTCTGGTTTGAACACACGGATGACCCAGATTAGGAAGCCGATCAGGAAGAATGCAGATGGTGCCAGAAGCATCAGGCCGTTTGGCTGATACCAACCACCATTGTTCACCAGTGGAAGCACTTCCATACCGAACAGTTTGCCGCTGCCCAGCAGTTCACGGAAGAAGCCGACAGTGATCAGAACAAAACCGTAACCCAGACCGTTTCCAATACCGTCGATCAGCGATGGAATCGGTGCAGATTTCATTGCGAATGCTTCTGCACGGCCCATTACGATACAGTTAGTAATGATCAGACCTACGAATACCGATAGCTGTTTAGAGATATCGTATAAGTAAGCTTTCAGGATTTGGTCTACCACGATAACCAGTGATGCGATGATCGCCATCTGAACGATGATACGCACGCTGTTTGGAATGTGGTGACGGATCAGAGAAACAGAGAAGTTAGACAGAGCAGTTACAAACGTTACCGCCAGAGTCATTACAAACGCTGTCTCCAGTTTTGTGGTTACTGCAAGAGCAGAACATACACCAAGAACCTGCAGCGCAATCGGGTTGTTATCCAACACCGGCGCCAGAATGCTCTTTTTAATGTTTTGTGCACTAGCCATTAGTTCAGACCTCCGTCACGAACTTTTGCTAGGAATGGACCAAAGCCCATGTCACCTAACCAGAAGTCAAATGTGTGTTGTACGCCGTTACTGGTCAGTGTTGCACCAGACAGGCCGTCAACACCGTGCTCAGAACCTTGAGGAGCACCACCTTTAACGACTTTGATAGCCGGTTTGTGGTTCTCGTCGAAGAGCTTCTTGCCGACCCATTGTGCTGTCCAGGTCGGATTTTCCACTTCACCACCCAGTCCAGGAGTTTCACCCTGTTCGTAGTAAGTGATACCGGCAACTGTGTTACCGTCGGTTTCTACTGCCACAAATGCGTACATCATTGACCATAGACCATTACCGTGTACCGGAATGATTACGCGAGACACCTGTTCACCGTTTTTCACCAGGTAAACAATACCGGTGTCAGCACGACGAATGATTTTCGCTTCGTCTTCATCCGCAGCCAGTTTCACCGACGTTGCTGGATTCTTAGATGCACTACGTTGATCGTAGTTTTCTGCCGTTGAACCGTCTTCCGCTTTTTCAACGAACTCGCCAGTTTTGAAATCAACCAGACGAGGTTCAATATACTCAGCGAATAGTTCAGGTACGCTCTTACCGTCGGCTTGGATACCCGCAACATCAACGATCTTGCTTTGCTTATCCAGAACTGCGTTAGCTTTCTGTTGGCTACGCAGACCTACCGCCGCTGTCGATACGATGATTGAGCACACCAAGCTCAATGCGATAACAACAAACAGCGTCTTTTTAATGCTATCGTTATTACTTGCCATAGCGCGCTAGTCTCCGTTTGATGTTCTTTTCAATAACCACATGATCGAACAGAGGTGCAAACAGGTTCGCGAACAGAATCGCCAGCATCATACCCTCTGGGTACGCTGGGTTAACCACACGAATCATGACACACATTGCACCGATCAAGGCGCCATAAGCCCACTTACCTTTGTTAGTGAACGACGCTGAAACCGGGTCCGTTGCCATAAACAGCATACCGAACGCAAAACCACCCAGCACCAGGTGCCAGTACCACAGCATACCGAACATCGGGTTGGTGTCAGAGCCCACAACGTTAAACAACGTTGAAGCCACGATCATACCGATCATCACACCCGCAATAATGCGCCATGAAGCGATGCCCATGTAGACGATTAACGCTGCACCAATCAACAGAGCCAGTGTAGACACTTCACCAATCGAACCTGGGATGTTACCGATAAACGCATCCATCCAAGTGATTGGAGAACCTGTGACTGTGTTGATCAGAGCGCCGCTGCCACCTTGTGCCCATTGGCTTAGCGCAGTTGCGCCAGAGAAGCCGTCAGCCGCAGTCCAAACCGTATCGCCTGAAATCTGCGCAGGGTATGCGAAGAACAGGAAGGCACGACCTGCCAGAGCAGGGTTAAGGAAGTTACGTCCCGTACCGCCGAAGATCTCTTTTGCAACAACCACACCGAAGGTAATACCCAGTGCTGCTTGCCAGAGTGGCAGTGTTGGTGGAACGATCAGAGCGAACAGGATCGAAGTGACGAAGAAACCTTCGTTGACTTCGTGCTTGCGCACCATACAGAACAGAACTTCCCAGAAACCACCAACGATAAACACCGTCGCGTAGATCGGCAGGAAGTATGTGGCACCCAGCAACATCTTGCTGCCCCAACCTGCATCGGCAGAAATGGCTCCGCCCAGCATTTCGGTCAGCCAGTAGTGCCAGTTGCCGTTGATCACATCAGCCAGATCCTGACCTGAGTGCAGGTGAGTCAGTGCTGCAATCGCTTGGCCACCCGCGTTGTACATACCCCAGAACATTGCCGGGAATACCGCGAACCAAACCATGATCATGATACGTTTCAGGTCAACGCTATCACGAACGTGTGAGCTGCGTTTTGTAACCAGACCTGGCGTATAGAAAACCGTTGCAACGGCTTCGTACAGCGCAAACCACTTCTCGTGTTTGCCGCCTGGTTCAAAATGGTGCTCAATGTCTTCAAGAAACTTTTTAAGGCCCATGAAAATTACCCTTCCTTCTCAATCTTATCCAGGCATTCACGCAGCAGTTGACCGTACTCGTATTTGCCAGGACATACAAAGGTGCACAATGCCAGATCTTCTTCATCCAGTTCCAGAGCACCCAGACGTTGAGCACTGTCTGAATCGCCGGCACATAGATCACGAAGTAGCAAAGTAGGTTCCATATCCAGTGGCATCACACGTTCGTAGTTGCCAATTGGAACCATTGAGCGGTCACTACCATTGGTCGACGTTGTCATATTGAACAACTGACCTTTGAACAAGTGACCCAGGTAAGCACGGGTTACAGAGAACTTGTTTTTACCAGGCATTGCCCAGCCAAGCAGCTCTTTGTCACGACCTTCGCGAAGAACAGAAACCTGAACGTGGTAACGCCCCAGGTAAGCATGAGGACCCGTTGCTTTTACACCACTCAGTACAGAACCAGAGATAATACGAACTTCGCCAGGCATCAGTTCATTATCTGTCAGCTCTTCCAGACTCGCACCAATCAGGGTACGAACCAGACGAGGGTTATTGACAACCGGACCAGCCAGAGACACAACACGCTCGGCGTGCAACTCACCCGTCAGGAACAATTTACCGACAGCGATAACGTCCTGATAGTTGATGCTCCACGCAACATTGTCTGCATTAACCGGGAACAGGTAATGCATGTGTGTGCCTGCAAGACCTGCAGGGTGAGGGCCATCAAAAACATGTTCTTCAACATTTGACTGTGAAGAGCGAGGTAGGCTGTTGCCTTTCTTACAAACGTAAACCTTGCTTTCTGTCAATGCCGACAGAATGTCCAGACCAGCGACAAACGCCTCTGACTGTTCGTTGATGATGAGTTCAGGATTCGCTGCCAGTGGATTGGTATCCATTGCCGTAACGAAGATTGCCTGAGTTGAAGACTCGATTGCCGGAACCTTGCTGAAAGGACGAGTACGTAAAGCGGTCCACAGACCAGAGTCGACCAGCTGAGTCTTAATCGCTTCACGATCCAGACCGGCCAGTTGGCTGGCTTCAAACTTATCGAATGTTACCTGCTCATCACCTGCCACTTCGATCACTACGGATTGAAGGACACGTTTTGCGCCACGGTTAACTTCGATCACTTTACCGCTTGCTGGAGAAGTAAACTTCACACCTGGGTTCTTCTTGTCTTCAAAAAGAACTTGGGCTTTTTTCACTTCATCGCCTACGCGAACATGCATAGTAGGACGCATGCCAACGTACTCTTCGCCAAGCAAGGCGACTTTAGTGATGGCTTTGCCATCATTAATCACCTGGGATGGAGTTCCTGCGATAGGAAGATCCAAACCCTTCTTTATTGTAATCATACGCACTTGCACTACTTTTATCGGGAAAAAGATTCTTTTGATTGCGTAACTTTTAGACACGACATCAGTGTCCGGTTTTGGCATCGTTTCAAACGCCAAAATCGCAACATCCTATTAAAAACCTCGTCACAGAAAATACGCGAGATTTATCAGGTGCGATAGTTTAGCATTTTTTGGGAACTTGATGCCATGACCAATAAATGGATTCGACGCGATATTTCCAAGGAATTGAGTTTAAAAGGCTAAAGAATAGTCATAACTTTGAAGCGACGCACAAACCTAAAATGTCACACCCACTTTAGGGTTATTCATGCATTCACAAGATGAAACAAACGTAAATAAACGTTTCATTTCATTAATTTGTTGTCACTCTGTTAACAAATCAATGGACAAAAAAGGAGCTGACGCTCCTTGTTGATTAACGCTTATCGCCGCCCATACACATCGGGCTGTCTGGTGCACTTTCTTGCTGCGCTTTCCACTCTTCAGGCGTGTAAGTATGCATCGACAACGCGTGCACACTGCCAGCCAACTCTTCGGCCAAAAGTTCATTAATCTGGCGGTGTCTTGCCAAAAGTCGCAGGCCTTCAAACGCACTGCTGACCACCACCACTTTAAAATGACTTTCAGAGCCAGGCGGGACGTTATGCATGTAACTCTCATTATCAACCCGCAGATAATCCGGGTTAAGCGCATTATGGATTTTAGATTCAATAGCTTGTTGGATCATATTTCTTCCTGACTTACCCATTCAGGGTATCAATGGAACGACGGATTGCGTCGGTTACTGAACAACATTTTACCTCCGCCTAAACGGGATAGGAAGGTTTTAGTTTCCTGATGGATTGCCATTTGCGACAATAGCGTCAAAGCAAAAATCTGCCACGGCAACTATGAAAACTGAACTTTCGCTTTTCGAGCGGACATTAACCCTACACCGCTTTCCAAAGCGAGCCAACGAAACCCTACAAGCCTGGGACGCCGGCGACGAATACCTGATCCAACATGTCGAGGCATTGGCTCTGCCTGCCGGCCACCACATCGTTATTCTGAACGACCATTTCGGCGCCCTATCCTGCTGGTTCGCGCAACATTATCGCGTCACGATGATGAGCGATTCTTTCATTGCGCATCAGGCCACACAGCACAACCTGACGGCCAATCAGAGTGGAACCGTGACATTCGCCACCAGCATGGATGCCATTCCTGCCGACGCCGATCTGGTGTTGATGCAAATCCCAAAAAGTAATCGCCATCTGGTATGGCAGTTGCGTCAGCTCCGCCAGGCTCTGCCGGACCATGTGCCGATCATTGGCGTGAATAAAGCACGGGAAATTCATACTTCCACATTGAAGCTGTTTGAGCAGCACCTGGGACAAACGACAACGTCTCTGGCCTGGAAAAAACATCGCCTGGTGCTCTCCCAAGCCAATGCTGAGCACTGCCCTGCCGTAGAACAAGACACCACGTGGGCTGTCGAAGGCGAGTCAATTCAGCTTAAAAACCGCGCGAACGTCTATTCGGGAGAAAGTCTCGATCTGGGCGCACGCTTCATGCTGAAGCACCTGCCAAAAGACGACAAACTGGAACGTATCATTGACCTCGGCTGTGGCAATGGCGTCCTGTCAGTCAAACTGGGGCAGTTGAACCCGAATGCACGCCTGGTCTGCGTCGATGAGAGTTTTATGGCCGTGGCCTCTGCCCAGCAAAACCTCTTGGACAACCTTGGCCCGGAACGTCATGTCGATTGCTTCGCAAATAACTGTCTGGACGGGTTTGATCCTGCTTCCGCATCACTGGTCGTGTGTAATCCGCCATTTCATCAACAACTGGCGATCACCGACCACATCGCCTGGCAAATGTTCTGTGATGCAAAGCATGTTCTCACACAAGGTGGCCAATTATTGGTGATCGGCAATCGCCACCTCGGCTACGATGGTAAGTTAACGAGATTGTTTGGCCGAGCTCAGGTAAAAACCGTGGCAGCCAATAATAAATTTGTTATTTTACAGGCAACTAAATCGTGAATAAAAAGGATATATCCATGAGAAAACTGGTTCTGGCAGCGTCAATGGCCCTTCTCACCGCTTGTGCTGCTCCTCAACAGGAACAAATCAACTTTTTGCCAAAAGCCACGCTGAGCAACAGTGACCTCGTGAAAGGCGCCACCTATAACCTGTCGAGCAAAGACGTTCGCTCCGCTCAATACGTGGCACTGGTCGACAGTGGCCGTTCACACATCGAACCGATTCATTCGAAGCAGAATGTGCGGATCGCCGTAGAAACGGCTCTGGCGGACCAACTGGCTTCACAAGGTTTCAGAACATCAGTGAACAGCGAAAACGTCATTGAGATCGAAATCCAGGAAGCGCTGGTGAACGTCAAGCACTCGGTCATGTCGAACGACATGGATGCCAAAGTCGTGCTGGAAGTCACCGCAGAGACCCCTCAGGGCAAACTGGTCAAGACGTATACAGGCACAGCGCAGCGTTCCGGTACATTGAGCGCCTCCAACCAGGAAATTGAAACCGTTCTTAACGATACCGTGAACTTAGTGCTGAAAGAGATCTCTAACGACCGAGAACTCAAACAATACATGCAGGAGCGTTTTTAATGCTGAAACAATGGGTTGCCGCTACACTGGCTCTGATCAGTTGCGGTGCGTTCGCCGGGCCTAAGGTGGAGTTTGATACCACCCTGGGCTCATTTACGGTTGAACTCAATCAGGAGAAAGCGCCGGTAACGGTCGCGAACTTCGTTAAATATGTTGAAGATGGCAGCTACGTAGGCAGTCTGTTTCATCGTATTATACCGGGATTTATGGCTCAGGGTGGCGGCTTTGACCAAGAAATGAATCGCCTGCCAACCTACGCGCCGATAAAAAATGAAGCATCGAATGGTCTGAAAAATGATCGTGCTACGCTGGCGATGGCCCGTACTAATGATCCAAACTCGGCCACCCGCCAGTTTTTCATCAATCTGGTCGACAACGATTTCCTCAACTACGCGCAGCGCCCACCTGGCTACGCGGTCTTTGGTGAAGTCACCCAAGGTTTTGATGTCGTCGAGAAAATGGCTCAGCAACCGACCCGCTCTTCCGGCCGGATGCAGGATGTTCCCGTTACACCGATCGTGATCACCAAAGCCACTCTGATTAAATAATCCATCCGGCTCTGAGCGCTCCTGCTCAGAGCCTTTCTCACCATTTAGCAGGACTCCGAGTTTTATGTCATCAGATTCGTCTTCACTTACCTGGATGGGTACGGTCCGCAGTTACCTGGATAAACGCTTGTTGTGGGTGTTTATGCTGGGATGTTCCAGTGGCTTTCCCTGGGTCCTTATCGGCTCCAATATGACAGGCTGGCTGAAAGACGCAGGAATGACACGCGCCGCAATCGGCTATTTTGGCAGTGTCTTTGCTGTCTATGCGATTAACTTCCTTTGGGCTCCCTTGGTGGATCGGGTAAAACTGCCAATATTGCACAAGGCACTGGGACAACGCAGAAGCTGGGTACTGTTGTGTCAGATGGTCGTATTGGTGTGCACTCTACTGATCGCCGGCGTCAATCCTGCCACTCAAATTGTTCTGACATCGATGCTGGCTCTGGGAATCGCGATTGCATCGGCCACTCAGGATATCGCCATTGATGCCTTCCGGATTGATACTTTTCCTAAGTCGCAAGCCAGCAAACTGCCACAGGCATCGGCTATGGCAGTGATCGGTTGGTGGACCGGTTATTCTCTGCCGGGTTATGTGGCTTTTATCAACGCTGACTCGATAGGCTGGAACGGGGTGTACTACGGCATGGCCTTGATCGTCGGCCTGTTGATGTTGTTTACTCTGCTGGTTGGCGAACCAGTTACCCAGCGGGAACAACTTCAGGCGCAGGCGGAAGAGCGCCACAATGCCCTGGTCGGATCTCGTGTTGTCGCCTGGCTGACGGTAACCGTGCTGGAACCGTTTATGGACTTTTTCCGGCGCAATGGCACCCGGGTCGCAATCACCATTTTATTGTTCGTCTTCCTGTTTAAAATTGGGGAAGCGTTTCTTGGCCGCATGTCGATTGCTTTTTATAAAGAGGTCGGTTTCAGCAATGAACAGATAGGTTATTACTCCAAACTGATCGGTTGGGGCGCCACCATGCTGTTTACGCTGATCGGCAGTATGGTCAATGTCCGTTTCGGCATCGTGAAAGGGTTGATGATCGGTGGCACAGCAATGGCTGCAAGTAACCTGATGTTTGCCTGGATTGCCGAAGTCGGTCCTAATGAGCAGCTGTTCTTGGCGACTATCTTCGTCGATAACTTTACCACAGCCTTCTCAACCGTAGCGTTTGTGTCTTTCCTGACGGTGCTGACCGGACAAGCGTTCTCCGCAACACAATACGCTCTGCTGGCATCACTGGGCAACTTTGGACGCACCACTCTGGCGTCTTTCAGTGGCGAACTGGCCGATTACCTCAATAACTGGTCACTGTTTTTTGTGCTCACGGCCCTGATGGTGATCCCAAGCCTGATCATGTTGTATTCGCTTCGCCACTATTTCACCGATTTACTCAATAAAGCGCATCGTCACGACGAGAATTAGACCAGCCTCAAACGATAAAAAAAAGGGATGCTCTGCATCCCTTTTTCATCATGTTATGGGTAAAGCCCCTTGCCAAATAAATTGAAGATCCTCGCGACACCCTGAGTGAAGAGCATAGGCTCGGTCAGCACCGTCATACACAGGCAATCTTCCCCGGTACGTGTAAACGGGCTGTGACGAACCGACGCGTCACGGGTCATGAAATCGCCGGCTTCGTAATGTCCGTCTTCGTCACTAAAGCCGCCGTGCAGCACTAAAGTGGACTCCAGCCCCTTGTGCGTGTGTTGCGGGATGTGGACATCTTCAGCGATGTACATCAGATTGACCCGCACATTGTCCTCGCCCAAATCCATGGCCGCGCTGTACACCTTACCGCCATAACTGCGCCACTCACCAATCTGTCGTACATGCTTGCTCAGCGTACCAGGCAGACGAAATTGCTTACCGTTCACTTCTAACACAGCTGCTGGCGGCGCTTGCACCGCTTTGGGTTGAATAGGATCCAAAGCCACGATGGCCTCGAACATTCCGGCAAATTCCTCACTGCCGTTGGCCACCAGCGTTGCCGGCCCGTTCATTACAGCCTGAGCGCATTCCCGCTCTTTGACTGCAACTAACGCTCTGCAACGACTGCATGACTCAAGGTGCGTCGCCACTGCCAGTCCATGAACCGCATCGATTGAACCAGCTGCATACGCATCTAAAAGATGTTGTTCCGGATGATAACTCATAACTGCCCCGCTTCTATTGAGTGTCGTAATTTTTCCACGGCCAGACGCAATCTGGACTTGACGGTTCCGAGAGGAATATTGAACATGTCGGCCACCTGCTGATGAGGCAGGTCTTCTAAATACACCGCCCTCACCACGGCTTGTTGCGCTTCGGGCAACAAATCAAGAAACTTGACCACCTGCTCTTTCAACATGTCATGCTCCGGCGCATAATGCTCCACCAAATCTGGCGGACAGTAGTCGGCGGGCCAGATATCTTCGGAATGAATGTGCAATTCCCGCCCTTTCTGCTTACGCAGTAAATCAAAGCACAGGTTTCTAGCTATGGTGTAAATCCAGGTCGATAATGAACTTTTACGACCATCGAATAAGTGTGATTTCTGCCATACCGTCGTCAACGTTTCCTGCACCATTTCTAGCGCCACCTGTTCGTTGCCAATGTGCTTATAAGCAAACTGCTTTAACCGCGGTGAAAAGTGAGTAAAAACCTGTGCAAACGCGCGCTTGTCACGTTGTTTGACGCGGTTCATACATTCTTCCCACTCCGCGCGGGTCATATCCTGGGAACTGGTTTGACTCATGTGCTTCCCTATCCCTTAACACTCAGAGTTAGACTGAGCGTGATTGTGTCCGTATTTCACTGACTTCATTGCCTAGTTTACGTTTAACCATCACGTTGCGATCACAACGGCGTGTAACATTTACGGCCGCCCTGCAGTCTCCTAATTATAGTGACTGCGTCCACACACACCATTCTAGGAAGACCATTTACTTTGCGTCGTCACACTGCTCTCAATTGCCATGCTCAAAAAGTGCATAGCCGCGCTACAGTCCCGTTGCCCGGCCAACTGTTCCATCTGCGTGCATTCCAGTGGCAATATCTCCAACCAGCGTTGGCTGACCCAGCTTGCGTCATCAAAAAAACAGTGCGAGTACAAGTCGCCTATCTGGGGGAACTGCCGATAGACAAATTGGAGCTGTTCACTGATATATTTTTGTGATCGTTCGATTTTCTGCTGAGACCAGTTGTCCAGCCAACGCACGTGGGCTTTGCGCAATCCATCAAACTCGGCTGCAACACGCTCGACCACAAAGCGCTGAGTACCGGACACGGTGATCCCCAGTAACCCGTCGTCTAATGTTTCGAAGTCAACGATTTTTACGTAAGTACCAATCGACGACACGTTACCCGGTGCCAGACCGGCGTCACTGTCCAGCAGACAGATACCAAACCCACTGTTTTGTCGCGAACACTCAGCAACTAAACGCTTATAACGTGGCTCAAAGATACGCAAACTCATTTTACCTTCGGGCAACACCATTGAACTCAGCGGAAACAACTTAATTTCGTTCATCTACACATTCCTTTTAGCTGGCACCCCTTATTACGCAAGGGGTGCCAGCCCGATCACTAACGAAAAATGTTGGTTTAACGATAAGCATAAAAAAACCTAAAAATCACCAAGAAAACGATCAAGATCACACAGAAAATGAAAAACTATGCAACACAAAATAAGTTCCGTGAAATAAAACGAAGTTGAGATCTTCGTCACTAATTTTGTTTAGTTTTGCACTGGGTATCACTTTCAATTGAGATTTTTATCGCTATCATTCCCGCCATCTGGAAGCACGGCAATCAGATCGTGTATCCAAAAAACAAACAAACCTATAGAGAGTCCCCTTATGCGTAAATCACTTTTAGCTCTTAGCTTGTTAGCAGCGACTTCCGCGCCAGCTCTGGCCGCTGACTACTCAGATGGCGATATCCACAAAAACGATTACAAGTGGATGCAGTTTAACTACATGTACTCAATCGATGAGATGCCTCGCGTAAAAGGCGCTGACGACAACGCCCACGATTACCTGGAAATGGAATTTGGCGGTCGCTCAGGAATCTTCGATCTATACGGTTACGTTGATGTATTTAACCTAGCGACTAAAGACAATCAGGATAAGTCCATCGAGAACGGCGCTCCTGACAAAATGTTCATGAAATTTGCACCGCGTGTTTCTCTGGACGCAGTCACTGGTAAAGACCTGTCTTTCGGTCCTGTACAAGAGCTGTACTTTGCAACTCTGTACAACTGGGGTGGTAACAACGGTGGTGTAAACAACTCTTTCTGGGGTCTGGGTTCTGATGTGAACGTACCTTGGCTGGGTAAAGTTGGCTTGAACGTGTACAGCCTTTACGACATCAACAAAAAAGACTGGAACGGTTTCCAAATCTCGACCAACTGGTTCAAACCATTCTACTTCTTCGAGAACGGTTCATTCATTTCTTACCAAGGTTACATCGATTACCAATTCGGTATGGATGATGATGCAGGTAACAAGTTTGGCACGACATCCTCTAACGGTGGCGTAATGTTTAACGGTATCTACTGGCACTCCGAGCGCTTTGCTGTTGGTTACGGCCTGAAAGCATACAAAGACGTTTACGGCGTGAAAGACGGTCTGGACATTGGTAACGGCCTAGAGCTTGAATCAACTGGTTTCAGCCACTATCTGGCAGTAACCTACAAGTTCTAATCAGAACTCTGCTTTTAAAAATGGCGCCGGATGGCGCCATTTTTGTTTGCTTTCCTGAGACAGGACATTATCCTTGCTCCCATTCGCAACAACCGTGGGAAGCAGGATGAATATTGTGGTTGTCGGCCCAGGTGCCATCGGCTCGTTATGGGCCTGTCATCTGGCTCTGGCCGGGCACAACGTGTCGCTATGGAGTCGCCAACACGTGACTTCAATTAATCTGGCACTGGGTAAGACACCAAGCCTCTCCTTTGCCAATCATCAGCACTCTGCATTAACCAAAGCGGATATGCTGCTGGTGACAGTCAAAGCCTGGCAGGTTGACGCGGCCATACGGCCTTTGATTCCCCATCTCGACCCTCGCACAATATTGCTGTTTTGTCACAACGGGATGGGCGCGCTTGACCAACTGGCGCCAACGCTCTCCTCGCACCCGATGGTTCTGGCCACCACGACACACGGCGCATTCAAACCAACCCCGAATCAGGTGAATCACACCGGCCTGGGTCACACGCAACTGGGGGCTTACAACACGCTGGGACAGCAGTGTCAGTTCCTGACCGACGTTCTGCACCACGCACTCCCAGACGTGCAATGGAATGAGCATATCCAGTCCGCGCTGTGGCACAAACTGGCGATCAACTGCGCCATTAACCCGTTGACCGCGTTACATCAGTGTCGCAATGGTGATTTAGCAGACCCGCAATTTCAGGCACCACTGGAGGCCATCATCGACGAGTTAGTTCAGGTGATGCACGCTGAATCCATCGATGTATCCAAGCAAGCTCTGCGCAGTAACATTTACAGCGTCATTGCGGCCACAGCGACAAACTTTTCCTCCATGCAGCAGGATGTTTTCTACCAGCGGAAAACCGAGATAGACTTTATTACGGGTTACCTCCTTCGCCGGGCCACACATCATGGTATTGAGGTACCAACGAATAGCGCCCTGTATCAGCAGATTAAACACACAGAATTAAGTTGGACTTCATCATGACCAAACGTGTACTTATACCGATTGCTCCTGGCATCGAAGAGATGGAAGCAGTCACTGTTATCGATATTATGGTTCGGGCCGGATATGAGGTGGTGGTCGCCAGCGCAGACTTTGAAGGCGAGCTGACGATGAAAGCCTCGCGAGGCGTTACACTGACGGCCGATTGCAAACTGGTTGACATTGCTGATGAAGAATTTGATGCCGTTATCTTACCGGGCGGCGTCGGGGGGGCTGAAACCTTCAGAGACAGCACTGTGTTGGTCGAAATCGTTCGCCAACAAAAATACGATGGCCGCCTGGTTGCCGCCATCTGCGCAGCTCCGGCACTGGTCTTGCAGCATCACAATCTCTATCCCGGCGCTCTGATGACCTGTCACCCTGGCTTTCAATCGCACATTCCGGCTGACAAATGGCGCCCTAAACGCGTTACGATTGACATCAATCACAACCTGATCACCAGTCAGGGGCCGGGCACCGCTCTGGAGTTCGCGATGGAGATCATCATTAAGCTGTCCGGTAAACAGCTGGCAGCAGAGGTGGCAGAACCCATGGTCGTGATCCCGACACTGCAATACCACAAACTGAGTAACGACGCATGATAGACATCGCTGCGATCCGGGCGCAGTTCCCGGCCCTGCAACAACAGGTCAACGATTCATCACTTGTCTACCTCGACAGTGCCGCGACCACACAAAAGCCGCAAGTGGTGATCGATGCCATTTCCCGCTACTACAGTTCACAAAACGCCAATGTACATCGCGGCAGTCACAGCCTGACGGCTCATGCCACCAGCCAGTTTGAAGCAGCCCGAGACAAGGTCGCTGAGTTTATCGGTGCCTCGACAAGTAAAGAGATCATCTGGACCCGGGGCGCCACCGAAGCCATCAATCTGATTGCCCAAACATACGCGCGCGGCACGCTCCAGCCTGGCGATGAAATTCTGGTTGGTGAGATGGAGCATCACGCGAACATTGTGCCTTGGCAAATTGTTGCTGAGCAAACCGGCGCCAAGGTGGTGAAAGTGCCCATGACGCCGGATTGCCAGTGGGATATGACGGCATACGACCAATTACTCAGTGCTCGCACCCGAATCGTGGCGCTGGCGCACATCACCAATGTCACTGCAACGCGTCAGCCAATTGAAACCGTCATTACCAAGGCACATCAGTACAATGCCGTTGTAGTGGTTGATGGTGCTCAGGGAATCGTGCATGAATCGGTCGATGTCACCCAGTTGGATGCAGATTTCTATGTCTTTTCCGGCCACAAACTTTACGCGCCGGCTGGCATCGGCGCGCTGTATGGCAAACTGACCCTGTTGGAAGCCATGCCACCGTGGCACGGCGGAGGCAAAATGGTGGAGAAAGTGACGTTCGGACACACCACTTACTCAGCGTTGCCGGGCAAATTTGAAGCCGGCACCCCCAATGTGGCTGGCGCCATCGCACTGGCCAGTGCCATCGACTGGTATCAACAGTTTCCGCGCTCTGAGGTCGAAGCGCATCTGCATCAATTGCAACAACGCACCTACGCTGCGTTGGCGGCCATGGCTGACATCCGGGTACTGGGTTATCAGCCTGATGCGGCAGTGCTGACGTTTGTCATGGAAGGCGTGCATCATCAGGACATCGCAACCTTGCTCGATCAACAAGGGATCGCAGTGCGGGCCGGGCACCACTGTGCACACCCGCTGATGGACGCCCTCAAGGTGACCGGGACGGTGCGGATTTCCTTTGCGATCTACAATACTTCGGAAGATGTGGAACGTTTGATTGCTGCGCTTGAGAAAGCGGTCGATATGCTCTGAAAACCGTTGCGCCGTCAATGTGTGAATGCACATCAGGACAAAACAGAAAAATCAAAAAAGCCCCGGAACAATTCCGGGGCTTTGTTATTCAATTCGATTTAACGTGGATGAACTTCTGCCTGCGGGAAGAAAAATTCAATCTCGCGAGCCGCTGATTCCGGGCTGTCTGAGCCATGAACCGAGTTATGACGCATGCTCAGTGCGTAATCCGCACGTAGCGTGCCACATGCCGCCTCTTCCGGGTTAGTTTTTCCCATCAGTTCACGATAACGCGCAATGGCGTTTTCACCTTCCAGAACCTGCACCATGATGGGGCCAGAGGTCATGAACTCTTTCAGTGGTTCAAAAAAAGGTTTGCCTTCGTGCTCGGCGTAGAATCCACGCGCTTGATCTTCTGTCAGGCGAACCATTTTCGCCGCAATGATGGTCAGACCCGCTTTTTCAATACGATGGTAAATCTCACCAATCAGATTACGTTCGACTGCATCGGGCTTAATAATAGAAAATGTTCTTTCCAGAGCCATAAGAGGTATCCTTCTACTTCATATCATTGTAGTTATAAGTCTGGTTCCGCTGTTCGCGGAACCAGTAATACTTTATTTGTCGGCCTGCTCCACCAGCACTCGGGCCAGTGTACGCACGCCCATACCGGTGGCACCCGCCGCCCATTTGTCTGACGCCGCTTTACGGTAAGTACCTGCACAGTCAAAGTGCAGCCAGCCGTGCTTATAATCGTCGACAAAGTAGGACAAGAACGCCGCGGCTGTGCTGGCGCCCGGAGAGTAGTCACCAGAGCTGATGTTCGACAGATCCGCAAAGCTAGAAGGCAACATCTCACGGTGGAAATCAGCCACAGGCAGTGGCCACAAACCTTCCTGTTCATGACGAGCGGCCGTCAGTGCCTGATGAGACAACTCATCGTCAAAGCTCATCAACGCATGGTAATCGTTACCAAGCGCATTCTTGGCCGCGCCCGTCAAGGTCGCGCAGTCAATGATCAGTTGCGGCTGTTGCTCTGAAGCGTAAATCAGACCATCCGCCAACACCAAGCGACCTTCAGCATCGGTGTTCATGATTTCGACAGTTGTCCCGTTTTTGTAAGTGATGATGTCACCCAGTTTCAGCGCACGACCAGAAACCATGTTTTCAGCACAGCACAGGATCAATTTTACCCGCTTGTTCAGGCCACGCATGATGGCCAGTCCCAGGCCACCGGTAATGGTGCCGGCGCCGCCCATGTCTGCTTTCATTGCCGACATAAAATTCGATGGTTTCAGGCTGTAACCACCAGAGTCGAACGTAATGCCTTTGCCCACCAGACAGGCGAATACCGGTGCATTCTCATCCCCTGTCGGGTTGAAGTCAAGCTGCAGCATGGCAGAGGTACGTTCAGAGCCACGCCCCACGGCAAAAATGCCTTCCCAGCCTTCGGCCAGAAGATCGCGATCTTTCACGATGCGGCTGGTAACGGTACCTTCAGGAGCCACGGACTTGATAAACTCAGACGCCAGCGTCGCCAACTGACGTGGTGCAATTTCTTCCGCACTTTTGTTGATAATATCGCGTGTCCAGTCAGCCGCTTTAATACGAGCCAGCAACTCATGTTGCTCGCCTTCTGCCAGCGCTGACCATTCTAGCTGGTTGTTCTTTTTCGGATTACGGTAACCTTGATGAAAAGTCCAGATCGTCTCCAGATCCCAACCATCACCGGCGAGTGAGATTGTACGAATACCCTGTGCATCTAATTTGCGCGCCGCTCGCTGAATCGCGTCCTGAGCATTCCCCTGAGTCAGGTGAATGGTGGTGCCATTTTCAGAAAATGAGAGCAGTGCCTTGTCTCCCCACTGAGGCTGGGCAGGTTCACGGCTGATAAAAACTGACATATGTGCAGACATGGTTTCTCCTTGTCTTTCCGCGGCTTTGCCTGGCCGCACTATTCATAACCATCGAATGTTAGCATTATGTAGGGTAAAAATGTCAACTTGAGAAAAAAACGGACCATAAGGTCCGCTTTTTTTAGTAAGAATTGTTAACTGCGCAGGGTTTTGCCAAGCGAAATGCTTAGTCCATTTCGTCCATCCAGCACAGGATCACCGCTTCGAGGATTTTCTCGTTTGAGCGGTTAGGCTCATCGTCAAAATCCTCCAAATCCAGAATCCACTGATGCAGATCGGTAAAACGTACGTTTTTCGGATCGATGTCCGGAAATTTATCACACAGTTCAATCGCAATATCGCGCGAATCAGTCCATTTCATAACGGTTTCCTGTCTTACTCACAGCGGTTACCCTGAGTATAACCGCCATGCATGATTAGTGATCTTCTTTCGCCAGGTTAATGGTGTAACGAGGGATCTCAACCACTAAGTCCTCATCGGCCACTTTCGCCTGACAGCCCAAACGGGATTCTGGCTCCAGCCCCCAGGCTTTATCCAGCATATCATCTTCCAGCTCATCACTTTCATCAAGCGAATCAAAGCCTTCACGGATAATCACGTGGCAAGTCGTACACGCGCACGACTTCTCACACGCGTGTTCGATCGCAATGCCGTTTTTCAACGCAACGTCCAATACCGTTTCGCCTTCGCTGGCTTCAAGTACCGCCCCTTCCGGGCAAAGATCCTGATGAGGGAGAACAACAATTTTTGGCATAGTTTTAATCTCTTTAAATATCGTCGACAGACTGACCGGCCAGTGCGGCACGGATTGATTTGTCCATTCGGCGAGAGGCAAAATCCTGGCTCGCTTTATCGGTGTCCTTGATGCCCTGCTCAATCGCTGCGACATCATCACCATTACGCCGTTCGATCAGCGATTCGATCGCGGTGACAAGCGCCTGACGCTCACTCTCACTGAGCAGCTCGTCGCCATCCGCCTGCATCGCTGCGATCAGGCCTTCAATTACCCGATCCGCTTCCACACGCTGTTCCGCCAACGCACGCGCTTGCATGTCTTCTTTTGCGTGCGTCATTGAGTCTTTCAGCATATTCGCCACTTCATCGTCACTCAGACCATACGAAGGCTTCACCTGAATCTCAGCCTGAATACCGGTGCTTTTCTCCATTGCGGTGACCGACAGCAAACCATCGGCGTCCACCTGATAGGTGACCCGAATGTGAGCAGCGCCTGCGGCCATAGGCGGAATGCCTTTCAGAGAGAAACGGGCTAACGAGCGGCAGTCATCCACCATTTCTCGCTCTCCCTGCACCACATGCACTGCCATCGCGGTCTGGCCATCTTTAAACGTGGTGAACTCCTGCGCACGCGCCACCGGAATCGTGGTGTTGCGCGGAATGATTTTCTCCACTAAACCGCCCATGGTTTCAATACCGAGAGACAGCGGAATCACATCCAGCAGCAGCATCTCAGAATCTGGCTTGTTTCCGGCCAGTACATCCGCTTGCAGGCCGGCGCCAATGGCAACCACTTCATCAGGATTAATGCTGGTCAGCGGGGTGCGATTGAAAAACTCCCCCACCATATCGCGGACCAGCGGCGTACGCGTCGACCCACCGACCATCACCACATCGTGGACTTCATCGGTGTCCACGTCCGCATCTTTCAGTGCGCGGCGGCATGACATCAGCGTTTTTTTCACCAGAGGGCGAATCAAATCATCAAATTCATCACGGCTCAGCGTACCTTGCCACCCCAGCACATCAAGCTCGGCGACGTCGCGGTCTGATAACGCAATTTTGGCCGCAGTGGCCGCATTGAGCAACGCGCGGTTGTCGCCAGCACTCAACGGCCCGTCAATGCCAATTTTGGCTTGCAGATGTTCAGCCACCAGATGGTCAAAATCATCGCCACCCAGCGCAGAGTCACCGCCCGTGGCCAGCACTTCAAATACCCCTTTCGACAGGCGAAGAATCGAAATATCGAATGTGCCGCCACCCAAATCGTAGACCGCTATCACCCCTTCCTGACCGGAATCAAGGCCGTAGGCGATCGCCGCCGCCGTCGGCTCATTGAGCAAACGCAAGACATGCAGACCCGCCAGACGGGCTGCGTCTTTCGTACTGGCACGCTGTGCATCATCGAAATACGCAGGGACGGTAATCACAACCCCGGACAACTCGCCACCCAGAGTATGCTCGGCGCGTTGAGCCAGTGATTTCAGAATCTCAGCCGAGACCTGAACCGGGTTTTTCGCGCCCTGTGCCGTTTGCAGTACCGGCAGGCCATTCTCACTTTCACTTAACTGATAAGGCAGTGTCGGATAACGTTGCTGGATGTCAGCCAGTGAACGGCCAATCAGGCGTTTTACAGAAATAATGGTATTTTGCGGATCTTGCTGCGCCTTATCTCGGGCGGCGTAACCCACTTGCGTGTCTTCTTTGGCATAATGCACAACAGACGGCAGAATGCTTCTGCCTTGCTCATCGGTCAGCGTTGCCGCACTGCCACTGCGTACGGACGCCACCAAAGAGTTTGTTGTCCCCAGATCGATCCCCGCTGCCAGCTTATGCTCGTGTGGCGCGCTACTCTGACCTGGCTCTGCAATTTGAAGTAATGCCATTATGGGTCCTTTTTCGGTTCCTTGTTGAAGCGCGGGTTAGCCCGCTAACTTGTCTTCAACCAGTTCAATCTCGTGTTTTAACTTGGCGACAAATTTGAGTTTGCGTACACGATCAGCGGCTTCATTCCACAACCCGCTATCCAGTTCGCGCTCGACTTCCGCCAGATGATGTCGGTACATTTTGCTGACCTTGCTGTCAAAGTCAAAAAGTCGATCCATCGCATCGCTGTCATCCGCCAGCGATTCCAACTCTTCGCGCAGTTCCATCTGCTCCATCAGGAACATGGGATCCTGCATCGTCTGCTGCTCACCGCGGATTTCTGCCCCATTTTCAGCCAACAGGTACTCCGCACGCGAGAGCGGATTTTTCAGCACTTGGTAGGCGTCATTGATCTGCGCTGCTTTTTGCACGGCTAACAGGCGATCTCGCTCGGAAGCTGAGGCAAAATTGTCTGGGTGGAATCGCTTTTGCAGTTCACGGAACTGAGAAGAAAGAAGGCTACCATCCAGCTGAAACTGACTTGGTAGCCCAAATAATTCAAAATGGTTCATAGCATTCGCTCAGGATAGTCAGTGCCGGGCCAGACGGCCCGACGGTTTTTGCTCAAACGTTGAAACTCTCACCACAACCGCATTCGCTTTTCGCATTCGGGTTGTTGAATTCAAAACCTTCGTTAAGGCCTTCTTTGACGTAATCCAGCTCGGTACCATCGAGGTAGACCATGCTTTTTGCATCAATGATGATTTTCACGCCGTTGTGTTCAAAAACCTGATCTTCTTCATTCAGATCGTCAACAAACTCCAGCACATACGCCATACCTGAACACCCAGTCGTTTTCACGCCCAGACGCAAACCGATACCTTTGCCTCGATTTTCCAGGAATGTTCTCACGCGGGATGCTGCGTTTTCAGTCAGAGTGATGGCCATACTGCACCTTTATCGTTGTCTGTTAGGTCGAACGAATGGGGAGTAAAGGGCTCCCCATAATTTAAAGTCTTACTGTTGGTGTTTTTTCTTGTAATCTGCAACCGCGGCTTTGATCGCGTCTTCAGCCAGAATTGAACAGTGAACTTTCACCGGAGGCAGTTCCAGCTCTTCCGCGATTTCAGCGTTTTTGATTGCTGCCGCTTCGTCGATTGACTTGCCTTTCACCCACTCAGTAACCAGTGAACTTGAAGCGATTGCACTACCACAACCGTACGTTTTGAACTTCGCATCTTCGATAATGCCTTCTGGCGTTACCTTGATTTGCAGTTTCATTACGTCACCACAAGCTGGGGCACCGACCATACCGCTACCGATGCTTGGGTCTTCTTTGTCGAACGAACCTACGTTACGTGGGTTCTCGTAGTGATCAATTACTTTTTCGCTATATGCCATGATAAATTACCTCGAATCCTCTACTTCTGTCCTTGGAACGATTAGTGATGCGCCCATTCAACGGTGCTCAAATCGACTCCCTCTTTGTACATATCCCATAGAGGAGACATGTCACGCAGCTTGTTAACCGCTACGCGGATTTGTTCAATTGCGTAATCCACTTCTTCTTCGCTCGTGAAACGACCGAATGAGAAACGGATTGAGCTGTGAGCCAGCTCATCGTCCAGACCCAAAGCACGCAGTACGTACGACGGTTCCAAACTGGCTGATGTACAAGCACTGCCTGACGAGACCGCCAGGTCTTTCAGAGACATCAACAGCGACTCACCTTCAACGAACGCAAAGCTGATGTTCAGGTTATTTGGCAGGCGCTGCTCCAAATCTCCATTGATTGTGACCGCTTCCAGATCTTTTACGCCATCCAGCAGACGGTTACGCAATGCCAGAGCGTGATCGTAATCTTTCTGCATGTCTTCTTTTGCAATGCGGAATGCTTCACCCATACCAACGATCTGGTGGGTTGCCAGTGTGCCTGAACGGAATCCACGTTCGTGGCCACCACCGTGCATCTGGGCTTCCAGACGGATACGTGGTTTACGGCGAACGTACAGGGCACCGATGCCTTTCGGGCCGTAAATCTTGTGCGCCGACAGAGAAATCAGGTCTACTTTCATTTCCTGAACATCGATCGGCAATTTACCCGCAGATTGCGCAGCATCGACATGGAAGACAATCTTACGCTCACGACACAGTTCACCGATCGCGGTGATGTCTTGAATCACACCGATTTCGTTGTTCACGTGCATGATTGACACCAGAACCGTGTCATCACGCATGGCTGCCTGCAGTTTGTTCAGGTCGATAAGACCATTTGACTCAGGCTCCAGGTACGTCACTTCGAAACCTTCACGTTCAAGCTGACGACATGGGTCAAGCACCGCTTTATGCTCTGTTTTACACGTGATGATGTGTTTGCCTTTCTTATTGTAGAAATGCGCCACACCTTTGATCGCCAAGTTGTCCGACTCCGTCGCACCAGAAGTGAAGACAATCTCACGCGGGTCCGCGTTCAGCAGGTCAGCAATCTGCTCACGAGCCGTGTCCACTGCTTCCTCTGCCTGCCAGCCATAACGGTGCGAACGTGACGCCGGGTTACCGAATGCGCCATCCATTGTCATGTACTGAACCATTTTTTCAGCAACGCGAGGATCGACCGGGCAGGTTGCTGAATAATCAAGATAAATAGGCAGTTTCATTCTTTACTCCAATGTAAAACATCGCCGCTATGAGCGAACATTCACACCGATGGGGGCGGTGTTTGATTTTTTCTGTGCGAACCCATTGTTGACCGACAGCTCAATATCCTGACGATCTGAAATTTCCAGGACTTCATTATCAATCATTAACTCACCCAGGGTGATGTTATTCAGGAAGTCGCTGATGCGTGAACTTAGATCACGCCAAAGTGTGTGAGTCAGACAGCGCGTACCGCCCTGACAATCACCTTTACCATTGCATTTGGTCGCGTCCACAGACTCATCCACCGCAGCAATCACAGTGCCGATGGAAATCGTCGTCGCTTCTGCGCCGAGGCGGTAACCACCGCCAGGACCACGCACGCTAGCCACCAGGCCTGCTTTGCGCAGTTTAGAAAACAGTTGCTCCAGATAAGAGAGCGAAATTCCCTGGCGTTCTGAAATATCCGCCAGTGGAACTGGGTTTTGTTGCGAATGCAGAGCCACATCTAACATGGCTGTTACCGCATATCTTCCTTTAGATGTAAGTCTCATATCACACCATATCCACTTTGTTTGTGTGGTATGAGTTTTTCATACCTGACTAAAATGGTCAAGTATTTATTTGAGTAAATTAGTCAGGTATTTAACCACTAAATAAAAGCGGTTATTTCTTATTCATCAGACTTTTCTCTACCGCGGTCAAAACGCCACGTAAGATATTGATTTCTTGAGCCTCTGGTCTTGCTCGGCTAAACAGACGACGCAGTTTGTTCATCACCTGTCCTGGTTGCTGCTCAGAAATGAACTGGGTGTCCAGCATCACTTTTTCAAGGTGTTGGTAAAAACGTTCCAGCTCCTGATGGCGCGGATAGCCCTGTGCTTCTTGAGGCGGATACTGCTGTTGCTGGCGATTGAGATGTGCCATACGCACTTCGTAGCTCAAGGTTTGCACTGCCATGGCCAGATTGAGCGAACTGTACTCCGGGTTTGCCGGAATGCAAACATGATAATGGCAACGTTG
Organism: Vibrio sp. V38_P2S17PM301; assembly: GCF_009904845.1. Classification (NCBI taxonomy): domain Bacteria; kingdom Pseudomonadati; phylum Pseudomonadota; class Gammaproteobacteria; order Vibrionales; family Vibrionaceae; genus Vibrio; species Vibrio sp. V38_P2S17PM301. Next base: position 39,390 of record NZ_WXWO01000089.1, read on the forward strand.
CAACTCTTCATTGGTCAGACCGGTTCGTTCACGGCCAAACACCAGTGCGACCGGGTGTTGCTCACCTTCCACCGCAAAACGCTCACCGCATTCACGCGGCTCCAGCATCGGCCACTCCAGCGTTCGGGAACGGGCACTTGACCCCACCACCAGACCGCAATCTGCAACCGCTTCTTCCAGCGTTGAAACCACGGGCGCATTCAAAGCGATTTCACTCGCTCCAGCCGCCAGTGCCACCGCCTGAGCATCCACTTCACATTGAGGGTCAACCAAAACCATCTGGCTCAGTCCCATCACTTTCATTGCTCTGGCAGCAGAGCCGATATTACCTGAATGTGATGTGCCGACCAGCACGACTTTGACGTTATCTAACATGGATTTCATACCCCAAATGGAAAAGCCGCACGATATTAACACATACCTGAGTAAAATGGTCAGACCCTCGAACTTTGTGCAACTAAAAGTTCAAAAAATAACCACTTCCTTTTTGAAAAAACTTTGATATACTGCCGCCCGCTTTTTCGTTCTTTAACATCCGTTGGGAAACCCGTATGCATCCAATGCTAAATATCGCTATTCGCGCTGCGCGAAAAGCAGGCAACCATATTGCTAAATCTCTAGAAAACGCCGAAAAAATCGAATCAACACAAAAAGGCATTAACGACTTTGTTACGAACGTAGACAAAGAAGCGGAAGCTATTATCGTTAGCACTATCAAAGCGTCATATCCTGAGCACTCAATCATCGCTGAAGAAGGCGGTCTGATGGAAGGCAAAGACAACGACGTACAATGGATCATCGACCCACTGGATGGCACCACAAACTTTGTAAAAGGTTTGCCTCACTTCTCTGTATCTATCGCGGTTCGCATCAAAGGCAAAACTGAAGTTGCCTGTGTTTACGATCCTATGCTGAATGAACTGTTCACCGCACAACGTGGTTCAGGTGCTCAGCTGAACAACGCACGTATCCGTGTTAAGCAACTGAAAGATCTGCAAGGTACTGTTCTGGCAACGGGCTTTCCGTTCAAGCAGAAACAACACTCTGAATCTTACTTCAAGATCATGACATCACTGTTCACCGACGTTGCCGATTTCCGTCGCACAGGCTCTGCCGCTCTGGATCTGTGTTACGTGGCAGCGAACCGTGTCGATGGTTACTTTGAGCTGGGCCTGAAACCTTGGGATATGGCTGCAGGTGAGCTGATCGCTCGTGAAGCGGGGGCCATCATCACCGATTTCGCTGGTGGTACTGATTACATGAAATCAGGCAATGTTGTCACCTCCAGCGCACGCGGTGTGAAAGGCATCCTGAAACACATCCGTGAAAACGGCAACGAAGCGATGATGAAATAATCGCGACTGTGTAATGCTAAGCCCGTCACGCTGATTACCAGTCTAAGCCCCTGCACCATAAGTGCCGGGGCTTTTTTTATACCGTCGGACTCTCCAACAGTCGAATCACCTCTGCGCTGTCACACACCTGGCCCAGACGAGGAAAAATTTTGTCACAGGCATGACAGTGGTTGTACGGGTCCAGATCCGCCATGGCATCACGGCACAATACGACATGATACCCAAGCTCAAACGCCTGCCTGGCCGTGGACTCCACCCCAATACTGGTCGCAATACCGCACACCACCACCTGCGTGATCCCACGCGCCTGCAACAGAGAATGCAACTCGGTATTAATAAACGCTCCCCAATTCCGTTTGGTGAGCAAAATATCCTCTTCTCGCCGCGGTAAAGCCTCAATGAGTTCCTCCCAGTCCGACGCAGGCTCAACACGGCTTGGTCCGACATCAGTGCGACCCGGTGCACTGCCAGCCACATTCACCAACACGACGGGCTGATCTGCCCTGTGGAAGGCCTGAATCAACGCAACGCTGTGCTCGACAGCACGTTTGGCGTCCTGAGCGGGCGGGAGCGGGACAATACCGTGTTGTAAATCAATCACAATCAGCGCGCAGTGGCGATCAAGCGTAGTAATAGGCATAGAGCCCTCCTTAAGCGTCAGACATAAAAAAAGTATCCACCGGCATAGCCGGTGGTTTTTCATATGCGCCTATAAGGCTCTCCTACTGGCAGCGCCCTAGCAGGCGCGTAGTGATCTGACATTTGCATATGACTATTTCCTGCGGCCCGTAAACGGGCTACCTGAATACGGGATCGACAATTGCTCTCCCATTTTATCCTGTTCTAGTTGGTGCTTTATGTAACTTTGTATCTTGCCGGTGTTTTTTCCTACCGTATCGACATAATAC
>NZ_WXWO01000026.1:0-40376 GCF_009904845.1 Vibrio sp. V38_P2S17PM301
CAAGTGCAGTCCGTCACCTGAACGCCAAAGTTCTTACTTAACAAACTGAAGGCCCATGACCCAATCAGAGACTTTGACAAAATTCAGTGTATCTACATTGTGCTTTTTAAACGCCCTGACGACCTTTTCGTGAACTATAATGTGCGGATAATCGCTGTATTTCGGCATAAAGACTAATCGCTCTTTTTCAGGCATCGCTGAAAGCTTGTCATCATCCAAGTAATATTGAGCAATCGTATGTCTAGAGTCTTCAGGGTCAAAATCATCAATACGACATTTTTCAAGATTCAGTACATCTAATTTTTCAAATACATTAAATACCCAGTATCCTTCATGATACTTGTCGTGATCATCAACAATCACCGCCGGGTAGAGCTGACAACACTGGCTATCGATAGTGCCTAGTGTTTGTTTTATTTCTTCAGAAAAAACTGGGTAGGTCGAGTCCAAATGTGCCTGCTTAATCGGCCGAGAAATTCCACGAGCAAGATCCTCATCACGATAACCGTTAACAAAGAACATCGGCTCACCGCCACTGAGCTTAGTGTACTCATAGTCACGATGATCCGATCTGTCATGCGTTGTTAAGTACAAAGTATTTTCATCGTAATTCTTAAATACAATATAATAGTGATCGTTGTATTGACTCATTTTCCTGCCTATAGCTGGCCTTCAAGCATTCTCCTTTGCCTGAAGACCAAGCCACTTACCCTATGACTCTAAAAATTGAAGACCCATGGCCCAATCAGAGACTTTGACAAAATTCAGTGTGTCTACATTGTGCTTTTTAAGTACATTGACAACTTTTTCGTGTACCATGACGTGCGGAAAATCAGAATATTCAGGCATAAATACTAAGCGATCTTTCTCAGGTATTGCTTCTATTTTTTTCTTGCTGAGATAGTATTCATTTATAGCGTATTCATCTTGACCAGATTCAAAGTTATCAATTAAACAGTTTTCAAGATCTAAAACATCCATATACTCGAAAATATTAAACACCCAAAAACCTTCATGATAGTTTCTCTCATCATCGACAATTACCGCAGGATACAGCTGGAAAAAATTATTTCCAATTTCTCCTAGTGATTTCTTAATGTCGTCATTAATCACTGGATAGTTGATTGCCATGTGAGCATTTTTGATTGGACGTTTAACGCCTTTAGAAAGATCCTCATCCCTGTAGCCGTTTTCAAAAAACATAGGCTCTCCAGCAGGTAGCTTAGTAAATTCATAATGCCTCATAGCAGAACGCATTTCTGGTTTAAGGTACAAGGTCTCATCATTATAGTTTAAGAAAGTGATATAATATTGTTCATTGTACGGGTTTATCTGCCTACTCTTGGTATCCATTTTGTGCCTTTATAAGTGATAGTTCTAGTGTCCCATCTGATCAGCCAAATTCACTTTCCACCTTAGCCTTAAGCCTAAACCTCGTTACAAAACAATAAACTGGGCTCCCCCGAGCCTGGCATCCCACTTGTTGCAGCGAACGTATCAATACCGGAAAAGTTATCTACACTCTTTATTGAGTCAACTATATTCAATGAATATAGCCATTGGATCTTTAAATACGTGAGGGAGTGTAACAACCTTCACTAATGCTGTTATATTGGCATAGTGACAACTTCTAATGGTAGTGTGAGCAAATAATAGCTAATACTGACCATTCTTTTCCTCGGCTAAACTAGCGTTAACAATAAGTATGTACTCCCTTAGAGGTAGAGTCTCTCTGTAGCAGTTTATTGATGAGCAACAGAGCTGCTCATCCCATTGCTAATCTCATGATGGATGGCTCTAGGTGTGCCCAAAGACAGGAGTCGTTTTGGTTCGAATTGCATGGGGGGTCTGCGGCCAGTTAGTCCATCGGAGTGCACCAGTTAGCCCATCAGAGTACAAGGGAACAGCCGTTTTTTATGATCGGGCATTAAGGTCGAGAGAAAAAAATAGCCAGCGAAACGCTGGCTATCTGTACAGAATTCTTGGCTGAAATTAAATCTTAGTGATGTTTTCAGCTTGTGGGCCTTTTTGGCCTTGAGTGATAGTGAACTGTACTTTCTCGCCTTCTGCAAGAGTACGGAAACCGTCACCCTGGATTGCGCTGAAGTGTGCGAAAACGTCTGGGCCGTTTTCCTGTTGAATGAAGCCAAAGCCTTTAGTTTCGTTGAACCACTTTACCGTCCCGGTAACTGTATTAGACATGATGTATATCCTATGTATAAAAAATTAACTTGAGCCATATTCGGCGCTTCTAGCGTGGAAACGTTGATTGCTATTGCGTACGACACGACGGGAGTTACGAGTAATCCAACGAACAGTGTATGTAGACAAAGAACTTCATTTCTAGCTGCTTCGAGTTTAGTGGAATCGATTGCTAAGTGGTAGCAAATAATCCGGAAACAGGTCATTTATTTTTGTTCTCATTGTGAAACTATGCGCAAGGTTTCATTTTGACCATTTTTTACTGGCATTTAATACAGTTGAAATATGGTCGCCCATTGATCTTCTATTGGTGTTGGTGAATAATCCAACCGAATCTATCAATAGGAGAGGATGATGAGTAAGAAAACCCATCACCAGGTTTCTGAGCAAGCTCCGGTCAATGATATCGAGCTGGGACGTGGTCAGATTAAAGACACCCATCGAGTCAACTGTTTACAGCCCGAGTTGAAAAAGCGAAGAAAGGTAAAGGCAGTTACCAGCGAAAAGCAAAGCACAGAGGCAAAGAGCCCTATTCAAAAGCAGCATAAGTGCTGATTTCGAATAGGGCTCTTTTTATCAGTGTTCGATCTTAGGCGAATACAGCGAGTAAGCGGTAATTTGTCCGGCTACAATGGCCGCAAACATGAACACGGCAGAAAGGCCAATACTCGGAATGGGCAAGATCGACTGCTCAAAAACTGACTGACTGGCACTCACTAGCACCCGGCTGCCGGGTACCAGAATGATAATACCCTGCACAATGTAGATAGACCCCGTCAAATCCAAACGTTTTGCCACCCATGTGCCGTACAGCGTGATTAAGACCGTTGTCACCCAGGTCCCGACGACCCAGCCACTGTCAAAACCGAGATAAAACGGCCCCCACATACCCAGCACGGCAACCGGAGAGCCGAGTAGAATGTCTTTCGGCCTGGCGTTAAACATGATGCCAATCGAGACCGATAACAAAAACAAACCAAAGATGTGTAGCGGGAGCGGGATTTCATTGTGGTATGTGGTGGCGGGCGCTTGCCCCCATACCGCCTCACCAATGTTCAGCCCCATCACAATACCGACGAACAGTTTCAGCAGCGTCAGCGCGCTTTGACCAAACAAACTGGTACCGGAGACCAGATCATTGAAGGCCAGGCATTCGAGTGAATTGGCAATCGAGAGGCCGGGCACAAACAAAATCACTGCAGCAATGCACAGAGCCCAGACAGGAATCGGCAGCCCGGTGCTGGCAAGAAATGCCACTATAACGCCGGTCAGTAGCGCTGAAATCAGTTCGGCAGCAATGGCGTGTCGCCCGCGACAGCCTCGCTGACACAGCCAGACGACTAATCCCAGAAATACCGAAACACCAATCGCCTCCAGAGTACTACCTACCAGCATCAGATATGCAGGTGGAATTCCCATATTAGCCAGCGCTGTGACCCACCACGGATACCCGACAGGCTCAGGTACCGGTTCACTGCTTGGCTGATTGATACGAATGATGGTGTTGGCCAGCAAGCTGAGGTTGATGGAAGCCGGTTTGTGTCGCTTCATTACCACCGCATTATTGTCATCCGGAAACTGGTAATTGATCGTGGTGGGGGTTGCCTGAATCATCACGTCGACGCCATGCTTTTGCGCATAATGCTGAGTGTATTTCTCAACTTTGTAAGGTGCGCAGCCACTGCGATGCAGTGTGTCGCCTATTTCCACGATTTTATTGATTCGGTACTGCGAGGGCATGTTGGTGAGTCAGTGAAAAAGAGTGGCGCAAAGTTAGCAGAGCGGATGGTCAAAAACGACATTCTGATATCCGTATCGTTGCCGAGTTCACGTTATTGAGTATTTCAAAAATAAAAACTTTGTTGTTGCTTTTGTTGGAGGTGCTGAGTAATTGCCGGACGTCACATTTTTTGACTGAGAGCGAAAATAAATTTTAGTTAAGCATTTGTTACATTCAGACACGTTTTTGTGAACTTTTTTACCATAATGCCTTATGCTGCCAATAACTCAGAGAGTTTATATTTTAACCATTACTTTACAAACACTTTGCGGTTGTAAAGTGTTCAATAATTGTGTGTTTTATGCGCTTGATCTTTCTTTTTAAAAGGAGAAAATAGACGCAAAATGAGATTTCAAAAATGAAAGGATGCTTTTTGGTTACTAAAAGCGAGGTATAAGATGAAACTGCTTCTAATTATCATGGCTTCAATTTCGGCAGGTGTGGCATCTGCGGATCATCTTCATTCTTTCATGCTCGGGCTGTCGATTTCAGCACTTGCCGTGGGAAGCTGCTACTGGTTTGCCTTTCGCACGACACGCTTTCCTCAATTGGCGTTGTTTTTGTTGATCCTGGGGGTTTTCGCTAAGTTCACCGTGACGATCATCGGTGTTGCTTGGGGTATTTCGGCAGAGCTAATTACATCACCGCTGGTGTTTGCTTTGTCTTACCTGTTCTTCTCTGTGGTCGTGACTTACCTGTGGTTCAGTTATCGCGATGCGATCACGCCGAGACCAGACACAAAGAAGCTCGCCATTTAAGCGATGATCACTGAGGAAAAGCCGGCTGATTCAGCCGGCTTTTTTTGTGGGTGTTTTCGGAGACACTTCCAGGTGAGATCACGGACATTTTCTGGTAACTGGATATGCAACTACTATGCTGCCTGAACAGTCTTGTTTGTGACCATGTGCCGATACAGGCCACACAGACATCCCGATAGAAAGGTGTGATGCAATGAGTGTAGTCGTCCTGAGTAAAGCTGGTCCCCGAATGGTTGACTTTTATCTGTCTGACAACCATCTCAAGCTGTTGATCAACGGGCCGGGCATGTTGTTTGAAAAACTGGAACTGATGACCAATAAGACCGCTCTTGATGGGGCGGATGTGGATTTTTATCGTCGGGTTGCGAAAGGCTTGCAAGCGACCATCGCGTGTCCGCATGAGCCCGTGCGACGAGCACACATTAGCGTAGAACCTCATCGACTAGGCGCAGAGCTGAGTATTGAACTTGGCCCTGCCAGCATGTATCAGAGTTTGTTGGAGATTCGGACTATCCAGGGGGAGTCGTTTAAGTCGCTAATTGACGCCTCACTTAACACCGAAGAGACTCCGTTTTCATCTGGGCAGCCGACGATTGCCGCACTGGTGACAGTACGTGCCACGGGGCACCACGAACATCATGCATCGGCCAGTAAGCTCATACGGACCAACCCAGGAGGTTCAGAGCATCATCATCCAGTTGGTGAGCATGGACTGAAGTAAGGAGAGTCACGATGGGAATCAGAAAAAGCGCAGCCGATCTTACACCTGACGAAATTGCGGCATTTCTTGAAGCGATTGCACGCTTGAAAGCAACCAAAAACAATCAAGGTTTTAGTGTGTACGATCAGTTTGTTGCCCTGCATGGAGCGGTGATGGCGGTACTCACGCCAACCAGCGGCGACCGCAGTGTCAATTTCGGGCACGGCAATATTGGTTTCTTGCCATGGCATCGTCAATATCTGCGGGCGTTTGAACAGGCGTTGTCCGATGCGTTGGGCGAAGCGGTCACGCTGCCATATTGGGATTGGTCAAACGCCATTGGAGCCTCCAATGTCTTATTCACGCCAGAGTTTCTGAGTTCGCTCCGCTGGGGTAGCCCACAGGATGTGACCGATGGCATTTTGCAGTTTACGATCGCAGGTTCAAGCAGGCCGCCTTGGTGGCCAAGTGGTTTGGTGGGGTTTCGTGTCGATAGTCTGTTGTCTGAAAGTCGGGGAACCGCGCTTGAGCGGGGAAGCATGGAGTCTGATTGGTCACCGAGCGAGGCAATGCTCAACACACTGACTCAAGTCAATCAAAGTATCAATGGTCGCCATCCGTTGTGGGTGTTCTGGCTGATTCTGGAACAGGGCGTTGCGCAGTTACCGCAGACACATAACGCCGGTCACCGTTTTATTGGTGGTCACATGGGAGGCGCGTTTTCGCCTAACGATCCGGTGTTCTGGCTGCATCATGCCAATGTGGATCGCTTGTGGGCAAACTGGCAGCAGCATCGAATTGATAACAACCTTAGTGCTAACTGGTTGGATACGTATCCTCTACCTGAAGAAGAATCCCCATTTGATGGCAGTATTGCGCCGGAAGGGCACAAAGTGGGCGATGCTATGTGGCCCTGGAATGGTGATCTGGCGGGATACACCAGTGTGTCAGTCTCTTCTGCGATCCGAAACCGCTTACCTGAGTTTTCTGACAGGGTATTGGTGGAGGATGTGCTCGATACTGCGGCACTGGGCATTACATATCAGCCACCGTTATGAATCGTTCACGTATTGTAAAGCGGCGTAGATGCTGACTTTTCTGTGTCGCAAAATTGAGAGAAATATTGTGATAATTTTGGGGTGAAATGTTAGTAACTCTTTGTTCTTTGCCACAAAACTCAATATTAAGTAAAAATTCGTAAATATCGGCGAATGCCTTCTAGTGCATTGTTTATACTCAGGGCAGACATATTAATTGGTGTGGTGTCATGCAAAAAAAATTAACAATTTATGGGTTCTTAAGCGCTTCTGCTGTGTTCTTTTCTGCTTCTTCTTTTGCCGCGCCGACTGTGGTACCGGATCCGCCCAGTATTGGGGCGAAAGGCTACGTGCTGATGGATTACAACACCGGCCAGGTGTTGGTCGAGAAAAATTCGCATGAAAAACTTAACCCGGCTAGCCTGACCAAGCTAATGACTGCGTATGTGGCCGGGCAGGAGATGAAAGCCGGTAACATTTCGGCTGATGATCAGGTTCGGATCAGTGAAAATGCCTGGGCAAGAAATTTTCCTGATTCATCCAAAATGTTCATAGAGGTTGGTAAATACGTCAACCTGATGGATCTTTATCGTGGTTTGATTGTGCAATCGGGTAACGATGCCAGCGTTGCGATAGCAGAACACGTAGCCGGATCCGAGCAATCGTTTGTTGACATGATGAACACATGGGCTTCGAAGCTGGGTATGAAGGACTCGTCATTTACCAATCCGCATGGTCTTGATAGTGACAACCTTTACACCACGCCGTATGACGTGGCGTTGCTCGGCCAGGCGATCATACGTGATCTGCCCGATATCTATCCGCTGTACAGCGAACGTTCGTTTACCTACAACGGCATCACGCAGTACAACCGCAATGGCCTGTTGCGGGATCGCAGTATGACGGTCGATGGCATGAAAACCGGTTACACCAGTGGGGCCGGTTACAGTTTGGCAACCTCTGCGACCAGTGGAGATATGCGTCTGATATCGGTAGTGATGGGGTCCAATAGCACCAAAAGTCGTGAAATGGAAAGCAAGCAACTGCTCAGTTATGGTTTTCGTTTCTTTGATACGGTGGCACCGAACAAAGCGGGTGAAACTCTGGCTAAGCCTCGCGTCTGGATGGGCAGTGAAAACGAAGTCCCTGTGGGTTTAGAAAAAGCAGTCTATCTGACATTGCCGAAAGGGGAAGCTGCTCAGCTAAGCGCGGAGATGAAGATTCCGGCTGATCTGACTGCGCCGATTGAACAAGGGCAACAGATCGGCAGCGTAGTGTATAAGCTCGGCGATAAAACCGTTGCTGAGGCGCCGCTGGTGGCGCAAAAGCAAGTGGACGAAGGCGGTGTGTTCAAACGTATTTTTGACTGGTTGAAACGGCTGATTGCCAGCTTTTTTGCCTGACAGCTTATCAACAACAGCGCCTTGCCTCAGCAGGGCGCTGTTATTTTAAGGGCTACCTGTGTGTGTTTATCTACGCAATCACCGCATTGCTGGATACCGTGGTTTTGGCAAAATTACTTTTATGGTCACGACAAAAATATTGATTTGTTACGCGGGCTTATTGGACTTATAACGCAAGTCCTTTACCTCAATACATTCAATATTATGCAACAGCTGATAGATGCGTTAGCCACTGATGGCCTCTACATTTGGGATGATTTTCTGACTTCGCAACAAGTCTCAGCACTGCGTGATAGCATTCCGGAAGACTGGAAACGTGCACGGATCGGGCGTAACGACGATATCATGCGAGCAGAAAGTATTCGCAGCGATAAGATCCAATGGTTGTCAGCGGGCAATGGCATTGCCGTACAGGAGTATCTGGAGCAGATGGAAGTCATTCGCCGCGAAGTTAACATGAATTTCTTTCTCGGTCTGTTTGAGTATGAGGCGCATTTTGCTAAGTACGAACCCGGTGATTTTTACGTCAAACACCTCGACAGCTTTCGTGGTAACGAGAACCGCAAGCTAACGACGGTGTTCTACATGAACGAAGAGTGGTGTGACGCCGATGGCGGTGAGTTAGTGGTGTACAACCTTGATGATGACTTGGTGACGCGCGTGGCGCCGAAAGCGGGCCGACTGGTGGTCTTTTTGTCGGACCGTTTTCCTCACGAAGTGCTTCCGACACACAATGAACGCTTCAGTATCGCGGGGTGGTTCCGGGTCAATGGGGTCAGCGATCATCAACTGGATATTGCTCGCTAAATACCGTGTGTTTTCTCTGTCCATCGGACTTTTTGTTTAAGACGCCCATAGAGGCGTCTTTTTGCTGTCGCAAAATGTTCATCAGCCAACAATTTTTTTCTTCTTTGATTGCGCATATCGTTTAAATATCTATGATACTAATTTCTCAGTGTGGTTATTCATTTTTTCGGGGTATATTGCACCAGGCTGAAAATCGGGAGACACTCCCACCCGCATCGTAAGGTGCGATTAAATAAAAACATAAACGACAAACGGAGTTAGTAGTGAAAAAAGTACTACTTGCCTCAGCGGTTATTGCCGCAGGCGCAGCTGGCTATATCTATTATGACCAAACAGAACAACAGGCATCAGGTTCTCTAATCAGCAATATTCCGGCTGACTCACCTTTTGTGACCCTCCAGACTGAAGCGTACGATCAGTATGAATACCTGAATGCTTACGGTTATTCTCAAACTGACCTGATGGCTTTGATGGAAACGGGTCAAGACTTGACGCCGATGCAAACTTTCCTGGTTTCTTTTCTGGATGGTTACCTGAAAAGCGCAACTTCTGCTGAATCTATTAAACAGTACCTGGGTACTCCGGAAAAGGTCAGCCCGGTGTTTTACACCTTGGGTATGGTGCCGGTTTACAAAGTACAACTGGAAGATCCGGCCGCGTTCTGGAAAACCGTGGACGCAAAAGAGCAGGAAAGTGGTGTGACGCACACGCTGAAGAAGCTGGACAACATTGAATATCGCAGCTACGAGCTGGCAACCAAAGATCTGGACGGTTTGGATGCTAATCTGATCGTTGCGGTGAATGACAATGTGCTCACCCTGACGATTGAGCTGCCAATCCTGGATGCAGAGAGCCCGCTCAAGTTGGCTCTGGGTCTGGAAGCGCCAAAAGCTTCACTGGCAGACAGTGGTAAAATTGAAGCGCTACAAAGCAAATATGGCGATAACTATAACGCCTTTATGTACATCGACAACGCTGAGATCATTAAAGGTGTGACCACAACCGATGGCAACCGTCTTGCGCGCCAGGTGGGTGTGATCGATCAGAAAGAACCAGAGCCTGCACTGTCCGTGTTGCGTTCACCAATTTGTCAGTCTGAGTTGGCAACCATTGCGTCAAACTGGCCAAGAGAAGTGCTGGTGGTTGACTACAACACGGCGAATGACGAGCTTCAGATGAAAGGCAGCTTTGTGCTGGAATCTGGTAACAAAGTGATTCTGGACGCGCTTAAGTCTATTCAGGGTTTCGTGCCAGCAGCAAACGCCAAAGGCGAAAGCATGTTCAGCGCGGCGTTGGGTGTGGATGTCACGACATTGGCTCCGGCCGTTGCGACGATCTGGAAGGATCTTAAGCAGCCTCAGTATTCCTGTGCACTGCTGAATGAAATGCAGCAGAACATGGGCGCAGACAACCCGGCAGCGATGCTGAGCATGGCTGCTGGTATGCTAAACGGTCTGAAAGGCATCAGCGTCGAGATGTTTGATGTGATGCCTGCCGATAAACCAGAATACGGCCAGCAATTTGATCGTCTGGATGGCATGTTGTCATTCTCTGCAACTAACCCGAACATGCTCCTGCAATCACTGACCATGTTTGTCCCTCAACTGGCTCAACTGAGCATTCAGCCGGATGGCAAGCCAGTGGATGTCACTCCTTTGATTGAACCTCAGACAGGCATTGGTGCGAAATTCTATGCGCAGTTGAACGGCAATCACTTTGCGCTGTACACCGGTGATAAAGGTAAATCGGCGGCAGACAAACTGATGGCTGAACCACTTAGCTCAAACGGCATCATGAAGTTCTCGATGGATTTCAACCGTTTACTTGAAGTGATGGAAAAAGCAGCAGAGTTGCAAGGCGAAGAGCTGACACCAGAAATGGTTGAGACGCTGGCGAGCCAACCATCAGGCACTATCTCTCTGGACGTGAAAGATCACGGCATCATGATGAACTTTGACTACGTTGCGAACATGAAAACGCGCAAACTGGCCAAAGAGCAGCAAGCTGCAAACTAAGGTACTCAAATTGCCGCTGCTTTTGGCAGCGGCTTAATAGAAGATAAACAGCTCTTCGGTATCAAACAGTTTAAAAAAGGTGAGTGTTTGCATGGCAGATCTCCCCGACCAATATTCTAAGGCGCCATGTGCGCCTTTTTTATGCTCCAAACAGCGTGGTATGCGGCCGGGACGCCACAATCAAGATGGTTGTCGACGCCTGACTCATAGATAAGATTAGTTCTGAATTGGCCGGGTGGAAAATCGATTGTGATGATTGATTTGATAGCTATTGTCTATCTGGTGATAGGTACCTAGGTGTTGGGAGAAAGGGAGGGGGGCGATAAAACCGAAGTAAGGCGCAGAAAAACCGCCAGCGTGATACTGGCGGTGTCAAGGGTTAGGCGTATTGCGCTTCCAGTTGCTGCGCTTTTTGGCTGGCAGGATGCTCGGCCAAAGTGGCGGCGTAGCGCTGAATGTTCGGGTAACGTGCGAGCAAACCAAACTGGGCAGTGACGTCGACGATAAATGACATCATGATATCGGCGCCGCTGAGCTTTTCGCCGACCAGGTACTGTTTGCCCTCCAGACGCTGGTCAAAGTAGCTGAGGATCTTGTCGGCTTCACTATCGGCGTAGCCTTGCAAAAAGTTAGTCGGTGCACCGTCTTTGGCAACGAACAGTTTGAGCAGCAGCGGCAACATGGCGGAACTCTCAGCAAAGTGGAGCCACTGCAGATAATCGCGGTAAGCCGCAGTCCCACGTTTCGGAGCCAGTACATCTGCGGCGTAGGTGTCGATCAGGATCTCTGTGATGGCTCCGGACTCGGCAATCACTTCGCCGTTCATTTCGATCACGGGCGATTTCCCCAACGGATGAACCGATGTTAGCTCAGGCGGCGCCAGAAAGGTCACGCTGTCTCGGTGGTAGGGGGTGATCTGATAGTCCAGTCCCAGTTCTTCCAGTAACCAGATAATGCGTTTTGAGCGAGACTGGTTTAGATGGTGAAGTGTAATCATCCTCAGGTCCTTAAATTGGTTGGTTAGTTTGAATCACCAGCTTGCCGAAGTTCTTACCTTCCAGCAGGCCAATAAAGGCGTCGGGAGCGTTTTCCAGGCCATCCACCAGGTGTTCACGATACTGAATTTTGCCTTCGGCCAACCATCGGTTCATGTATTCGGCAAACTCACCATAACGGTGGGCATAATCATCAAAGATGATGAACCCTTGAACTTTGATGCGCTTAACCAGTAGTTGCCCCATGAACATGGACAGACGATCCGGCCCCTCAGGCAGCGTCGTCGCATTGTATTGTGAGACCAGTCCGCACAGGGGAATGCGTGCGCCAGTATTCAGTAGCGGCATGACTGCATCAAACACTTTGCCACCGACATTTTCAAAGTATATGTCGATGCCGTTGTCGCAGGCCTGAGCCAGGCGCTGGGCGAAACTTTCCTCTTTGTGATCGAGGCAGTCGTCAAACCCCAGTACGTCTTTCGCGTAACGACATTTTTCTTCGCCACCAGCAATGCCGATCACGCGGCAACCTTTTAGTTTACCAATTTGTCCCACGGTCGCACCGACAGGGCCGGTGGCAGCTGCCACGACAAGGGTTTCGCCCGCTTTTGGTTGGCCGATATCTAAAAGGCCCATGTACGCGGTAAAGCCAGGCATGCCCATCACTCCCAAAGCATAAGAAGGGTTTACGGGATTTGTCCCCAGTTTGATCAGTCCTTCGCCATTGGAAAGTGCGTAATCCTGCCAACCGGTGTAAGCCAGTACCCATTCACCGGCGCCGAAATCGGGATGGTGCGAGGTTTCAACCTGACACACAGTGCCGCCGACCATCACGTCGTTCAATGCGACGGGATCGGCGTACGATTTCGCGTCGCTCATTCGTCCGCGCATATACGGGTCGAGTGACAGATAGACACTGCGTAGCAAGATTTCGCCGGCTGTAGGGGTAGGTTTACTGGTTTCTTCCAAACGGAAGTTGTTTGTTGTTGGTGCGCCGTGAGGGCGAGATGCTAAGACAATGCGGCGGTTTAGAGGCTGAGACATAAGTAATTCCTTGTATTAGACCAGTCGTCTAGTGTTGGTTTGTAAAAAATCCCGAGCCGAATCGGGACGGGATTATAACGTGTGCCTAAATTAAGGCTGAAGCAGTTGCCGAGTGCTGATTAGGCTCTGTTTCAGACCAGATTGATCCTGATAAAGCTTATTCAGCAGACTGGCGCCAATCCAGGTTTGATAAAGCTGGCGCGCCGTGAGCTTGCTGTCGCAGCGACGTACCGAATCATCCTGAATGCCGTGCTCAATACACTCAGCCAAGGCTGCGATGATGCGTTCGGCGCCATCTAACAACGCAAGTCGCATGCTGTCTGACAAATCTGACACTTCACCACTGAGCTTGACGACCAGGCAACGGTTGGCGTTGCAGGTGCCGTTTTCTGTATCAGCCCAGCGTTCAAAATAGTGGGTCAGGCGTTGATAACCATTCTGCTCTGGTGCATTGAACAGCACCTCGATGCGTGATAAATAGTGTTCGAAATACGCTTGGATTAACGCTTCGCCAAAGTGTTCTTTGGACTTGAAGTAGTGATAGAAAGAGCCTTTCGGTACGTCGGCACATTTCAAAAGTTCGGCCAAACCGACGCGAGTAAAGCCTTTAGTTACCACCAACTCATAGCCGATATCGAGAATGTGCTGGCGGGTATCGTGTGTTTTTGTATTCATGGGCGCTACTATAAACCGGACTAGACCAGTCGTCTAGTCCGGTTTTTGGTTCGCGGTACTGAACTCTTTGCGCGTAATGCGTACTTTAGTGACGCGGTTTTGCTCGACGCCTTCAATGCGGAACTGCCAGTCGTCCCAGTAGACGGTTTCTCCTTTTTCAGGCAGCTCGCCGCTGAGCCACAACAGCATGCCGCTGAGGGTCTGGTAGCCGTGCTGGTCTTCATCCGCCAGAGCCGTCAGGTTGAGGCGTTGTTTGAGTTCACTGACGGGGATCATTGCATCGACCAGCAAGCTACCGTCGGGTTGAGTCACCATCCAGGCTTCTGCGGGTTCGAGGGAGAGCTCTCCTGCGATGGCTTCCAAAATGTCGTATAAGGTAATAAGGCCTTGCAAATCACCATATTCATCGACAACAAAGACCATTTCTGTGCTGGTGGTTTGCATGTGATTAAGCAGTTGCAAGCCTTTCATGGTTTCGGGGATGTACAGCGCCACTTTGGCCATACCGGTCAGAGCGTTGACCGACAGTTTGTGGCTGCGATTGAGCATGGCCTTAGACGAGATGGTGCCAATGAGGTTGTCCAGGTGGCCGTGACAAACCGGAAACACTTTATGCCGGGTCTCTCGGATACGCTGCATCACCTCGTCCAGTGGCCGGTCAATATCGAGATAATCCACATCCCTTCGTGGGGTCATCAGAGAGCTGGCGGGACGGTCGTTAAGGCGCATGATGTTGTGGATCATGTCATGCTCTTTGGGATCTAAGGCGCCGGATTCAGACCCTTCATTGACGATTGCCTGGACATCTTCTTCAGTGACACACTCTGTGGCATTTTGAGATTGTCCGATGATGCGCAATAAACCTTCGGTGGAGGCTGTCAGCAGAGCAACAAAGGGAATTGTAATCTTGGACAGCAGATGAATAGGGCGGGCGACAATAATGGAAATACGCTCGGCGTTAGCTTGAGCGTAACGCTTGGGAACTAACTCCCCGATCACAATTGAAAAATAGGTGATCACAATGACCACACAACCAGTGGAAAACAGGTTGGCGATTTTGGGCTCCATGCCCTGTCTGATCAGCCACAGTTCAAACGGCTCCGACAGCGTGGCTTCACCGACGATACCGTTTAGCAAGCCGATGGCGGTTATACCGATCTGAATGGTGGAGAGAAATAGCGTCGGGTTCTCTTTCAGTATCAGGGCTGTACGAGCCGAATGGCTGTGATCAGAGAGCTGTTTGAGCCGGCCGTTGCGTACGGCGACCAGAGCAATTTCAGACATTGCAAAGACGCCATTAAGTAGAATTAGCGCCGTCAGTAGAAGCACATCCATAACGTCATTACCTTTGTATTGATACTGTTTTAAGCATATCCGAGCATACGAGAGCGGTTTGTGATTTCGCTGAGATAATTTTGTTTGCTGTGACAAATACTCTGATTTCAGTCGGTTATATTGACTAATGAACTTGATTGCCAGTGATAAAGCGTGATTGCCTGAGCAGGCGCGAGGATGAAGCGAGAACATACGCTAAGAAGAGCAGAAATGAAAACACAAAGAGAGAAGATGTTGGCCGGAGAGCCTTATTTGGCCTGGGATCAGGAATTGTATCAGATGCGTATTGCCTGTCGCCGCCAACTGCTTGTGCTGAATCAGAGTATCCCGGACAGCGACGAGTGGCGCAGTGCTATTGATCAGTTATTGCCGGATGCGCCAGACGCGTATCTGGAGCCGCCGTTTCGCTGTGACTATGGTCGTCACATTCACGTGGGCAAGAATTTCTACGCCAACTTCAACTGCGTGATCCTGGACGTCGCAGAAGTGCGGATTGGTAACAACGTGTTGTTGGCACCCAATGTTCAGCTCTATACGGCGAGTCATCCGTTGGATGTGCAAGCTCGGGTGGAAGAGGGCGTTGAATTTGGTTTGCCGATCACCATCGGTGACAACGTCTGGATTGGCGGCGGAGCGATTGTGTGTCCGGGTGTGACCATTGGTGAGAACAGTGTCATTGGCGCTGGCAGTGTAGTGACACGAGATATTCCTGCTAATGTGGTGGCGGCCGGTAACCCCTGCCGGATTATTCGCCCGCTTGAAGCTTAACTTTCGGCGCGCCCGGATTGCCTAGGCGTCGTTGTTTCGCCATGCCGTCTGACACGCTACGTCACGTTGCTTCTCCCAATCAATTCTCACCATAAAACAGGCACAAATTGCCTGGATGTTTTCGTTATTTGTGGAATTAACCCCACGTAGAATGCGGCCTCTTTATATTTCTGTTATTTAGGGAGTTCTACGTGTCATATCGACCATGGTTATTAATATCCACAATGGCGTCTATTTCACCAGCAATGGCCAGCACTGGCTTTGAACCCGGGCTGTCGTTTCCGCTGGAAAAGGAGTACGCATGCAGTTCAACTGGAAAGGTTGGCGCTGAACAGGCAAGGGAAGTCCTGGAGCAGCTATTGCAAAACCTGAATGTCGACCACAAGCAGGCCTCGCAATATTTGTTTATTAATCAAGTGAGTGGCTTCAATAGCCATCACTTCCTGTTTACGTTGCAAAAAGATAACGTACCTGTGCACGGGCAAGACGTGATTTTGTCGCTGAATGATCAGTGTGAACTGTTCCGCTACCAGTATCAGGTTGACTTGCCGCTCAACCCACCGGAAGCAAGTGGTAGTGTGGTCACGAGTGCTGACGAGGCTGTGTCACAAACGAAGCTGCAACTGGACACAGAGCGTTCGCCGATAAGTGGACTGATCAAACTAAGAAGCAGCTTACTGACCATGCGCTCTGAGGATGGCGAAACGCATACATTGACTGTCGAACGTGATGCGATCACAGCGATACCAATCTATCGTTGGATAAAAGGACAACTGGTTCTGGGCTATTATGTCACAGTGCCTCTCAACGGGCCGCAAGGAAACCTGGAAATGTTCATCAGCAGCGTTGATGGTAGAGCGAGCGGCTTTTATTACCAAGCAAAAATCGCCAACTCGACGCCATTAGTGTCTCCGCTTGAGTTTAAGTGGCTCGGCTATGGCGACGACCCCTCAGAGCAGCTTGGCAACTTATTCACTCCCTCTTTTTGGACTGAGCAACCCGGTCAGGTACCAAAGACACTGCCACTTAAATCACTCTCAGAGCCGGAGTCGAGTTATACGCAGTTTTATTCTAATCAAGACTTCCATTGGTGGGGGCATTCACTCAATGCAGACTACGCTCAATTCTGGAATGCGGCGAGCGAGGTCAGTCGTTATCAGATCCCAGCGATCCTAACCAATATGCAAGCCATCCACGATGGTTTCAGTTATGCCGCCGAGACCCTGTCTTACGACTTCATCGGAGAGCACAAGGTTGGTCTGATGCTGACCGACAGCGACATAAGGTTTGATAAATACCTGCCGGATTTTGACTTGATTGCTGTTGGAAAAAGCGATTGTCTTGGCCCGACTTACGACCCAGCGATTACGTATCACGAACAAGGACATGCTCTGTTCCGACGTCTCAAACTTCAGGGATCACCGGTTGGGATGGCTATTACTCCCATCAATGGGGCCATTAACGAAGCGTTTGCCGATTACTGGGCGAGTACTCAGTTGAGTCGTAATTCAGATTGGAATGAGCTTCTTGGCAACCTGAGACTCGATTTATGTGGCAAGGCTGTACGGGATTACAATGCGCCTGAGCAGGACTACTTTGCCGGATATGAAACGAACGTATCTTCTGCACACAGCAAGGTTTCGAGTGAGTATGGCACGGTTGCGACAGAAACATTACTGGCTGCGCCGTTATATCGCGCAAGAAAAGCGATCGCCCAGAACGCGTTTCTCAATAATGATATTGAGTTGGTGAATCGCTACGGTGAAGATCCCGCCGCCGCGCTGGCTGACCAGATTGTGTTGGAAGCGTTTCTCGGCTTGTCGATGCACCAGCAATATCAGGAAACGGCATTTGCTGTTTATCAGTCGGCTAAGCGTCTTGACGCGACTGGGATTGCTGCGGCGGTTTTCCGCCAACAACTGACCAATGTGAACTTGTTACCCCGAGATGTGTCGCCTGAAAGCCGCACTGCGTTTGTGTCTCCTCAGACGCAAAGCGCTGACGTTGCAATCATCAGTCGCGATGAGAGCGAAGCCAACACGAAAGTTGAACTGGCTCTGAACGACTTGCCTGTGACCATTGTGGGTTTGGAACCCGGCAAAAAACAACAAGAGTGGTTAGCGGCACCGGCGATGCAATGTTTCCAGTTTCATACCGCTAGCCTCAAACTGACGCACACGTTGAGTGACAATAGTGTCGTGCAAAAGCGTGACTATGACATGGCTTTGGTTGGGGGCAACCCGTTAGTGAATCTGGCGGGCCGCGAAGTTGAACGTTATCAATGGCACTTCACGCTGCCTGATACCATCAACAACAATGCCAACCAGCGACTGCTGGTACGCACCAAAGGCAACGGCGGTGCCTATGTTGAAATGCAGCGCATCGGGCACAGTGATGTGGTGAGACTGAATCGGATGACGGACCATCTCGGCCGGGTCTGGTACAGTCAGACGGAGCCGGTGACGCTGAGCGACGGAGACTGGCAAATCAACAGCTCCAATATATCTCAAGCGGACCTGTATCTATTGGAATGTATCCCGGAATTCAACATTCAGATCCGCGGTGAATTGAAAGAAAACAGCCGTATTCAGGCAACGGCGATGCACGGTTTTGACTTGCTGGATAACGTTCAATGGCAAATTGTGGGGTTGCCCGAGTCGAAAATGAGCGGCAACACGTTCAGTTACACCTTACCTAACTGGAAACAGTCGCAGGACATCACGCTGGAAGCGACGCTTGATTTCTCCGGTGCGTCGAGAATGGCCAGTAAAACAGTCACGGTCAATGCGGTGAACGATCCGGCGTCTTTTACGTTGCAAGTGCCGGCGCAGAGCAATGAGAGCGAGAATGTCACCTTCAAAGTGGCTGAACTGTCCGATGCGGAGGGCATCGATACTCTGCAAACGCTGTGGCTGGTTGACGGCGAAATCATCGGTGAAGGAGAAACGGTTCAATGGATGACACCGTCAGTCGCTACAGACACACGTTTTCAGGTCACGGTTAAAGTGATTGATCGTGATGATGTCAGCAGCGTAACAGAGAAGCAGGCCGAGATCATGGTCAACCATGTCAACCGCGCGCCAACCATTGCGCTGCAAGGAAAAAGTGTCAAGCAGGGAGAAACCCTAATCCTGATACCGGTGCTTAGCGATGAAGACCACGAGGTTGCTGATCTGAAACTTACCTGGACGGTGACGACCGGGGAAGGCCAACAGACGTTCCAGATTCAGACACTGAATTATCCGGTTGCAGCCGACCATGTCGGCAATATTGACGTTGAGGTGGTTGTCAGCGACGGTCTTGCTCAGGCAAACGCGTCAGCGACGATTCCCGTGATAGCGGTCAATAAGGCGCCTCAACTGGCACTGATGGGCGCGGACAGTGCGCAGGCTGATAGCTGGGTGAAGGTCGTGGCTGAGGTACAAGACGAAACGCCAGATGGCGTCATACTCAATTGGCAGGTTACGCCGGGTATTGAGTGGCAAAGGACTGGTCCGTCGACCATTCGGGTACGCACGCCGAAGACATCTAAACCTGGAGCTATCGATGTTCAGGTGACGGCAGACGACGGGGAATTTAGTGTTTCAGCCCACCACAATATTCGTTGGGATGCGTATCTAAATGCTGCACCTGAGGTACAAATTGATGGCGTGCACCATGCCGCGTTCGGGCAGCGTGTGAGCTTGACGGCAGTGGCTTACGATGACGACAACTGGCCACAACCGCTTAGCTACACGTGGCGTCAGGAAAGCGGACCCGAAAGCCAGTTTATGGCAAGCGGCAATGTGCTGAATTTTAACGTCAGTGAAAACATGGCCAATGCCAAACTGGTGTTCGTTGCCACGGTCAGTGATGGCCAAAATCAGTCGAGCGTGAAGCACGCAGTGTCAATTGGCGCAGTGCCTAAGCCGGCGATAGTGGTTAAACCGTTTGAAAAAACCAGAGGAGAGTTGGAAACGATCACCCTGGATGCGAGTGAGTCGTTGCCAGCGCGGGGCAAAGCCCTTTCATATCAATGGAAACAAGTCTCGGGCCCGGCGTTGGTCGACTTTGACAGTCAGACGGCCCGAGCGCGGTTTACGTTACCTGAAGTGAACAAGAACGGTGTTATCGAACTGGAACTGACGGTACTGGAAGATGGTGAAACGAGTAGCCAACGTTTCACCATTGAGGTTCGAAACCGAGGGCCTAAAGCGCGTCCGGTTACAGCACCGATTCATGTGGAAGTGGATCAAACTGATGAGCAAACATCTCTGGTGACGATCGACGCGGCGTCGATTGTGAAGCTTGAAGAGGATGTCGACTATCAGTATTTCTGGCGTAAGACACAGGGGGCAGAGGTCACCTGGGTGGATCGTGAGTCGCGTTACCTTAAAGTTCGTTTAGCGGGATCGGATGCGCAGCGCCTTCGCCGCGCGCAACAAGACGACGCCAGTTTGGTGCAGTTGCTGGGGTTTGAACTTGATCTGACGACACCGGAGCAAGGCGTTCGGACGTATGGTGTTGAAGTGGAAGTAACCCAAACGGCGCAGTCAGATGATACGGATACACCAGCGCAGCCAAAACCACCAGTGATTACCGACACACCGGTCAGCAGTGGAGGCGGTGGCGGTGGTGGCTCACTGGGTGTGGGTTCGCTGCTGGCTCTGTTACTACTCAGACGCCGTAAAAAATAGACACAGAAGACTAATCGGCACGTTGAGTTCAACGTGCCTTTTTCCGTTTAGCACTATTGCAGCATACTGGAGTAGATCTGCAGACCCCGCGTGGTCAGAGAATAAACCCGGCCTTCTTCTTTGACTACCAGTTCGCTGGTTACCAATTGTTTCAGGTGGAAGTTGAACTTGGTGTGATCTTCAATCCCGACCACACGACACAGATCCATAAACTTCATTTTGCGGTGGATTTTAAGTTGTTTCACCACCATACGGCGGATAGGGTTGGACAGCGCACTGAACACAAGATCATTGTGGCGCTCATCGAGAGGGGATGTGGGTGTACGCTCAGCGTGTACTCGCTTGAGCGTGACGGACAATGATGCCAGGTTGAAGGGTTTCGTCAGGAACTCGTCGGCCCCTTTTTTCATCGCATCGACGGCGATGTCGACCGTGGCGAAGGCCGTTGTAATGACGATGCCAATATTAGGCTGCATGCGACGCAGCGACGACAAAGCTTCAATCCCGGTCATGCCGTTCATCACCACGTCAAACAGCGCAAGGTCGAACGCCTGATTGGTTGCGATATCCAGTGCATCTTCAGCATTGGTGCATGCGGTGACGTCGAATGTTTCGAGTGTCAGGGCCTCGACCAGCACATCACGCAGTTGCTGATCATCTTCGGCTAAGAGGAGTTTTAACGTCATTAACATTTCCTGGGTAGTTGTACGTCGACGCACAGGCCGTACTGATGGTTATACAGCAGCAGCTCACCGCCGTGCTGTTGTACAATTTGTTTGCATAAAGCAAGCCCCATCCCGGTTCCTTCACCTTTTGGCTTGGTAGTGAAAAAGGGTTGTGTGGCTTTATTCAGCAAAGGTTTGGGCATACCGCCGCCATGATCTGAGACCCGAACAACCGCCGTCAATTTATTCTGAAAACCATCGACCTGAATCCGTTTGTTTTTCTGGCTGGCGTCAATGGCATTGGCGATGAGGTTGGAAAACACTTCTTCGAGTAATCCGGCATCGCCAGAAATTATCAGCTTTTCATTCAGATTTACTTTGAGATCGAATCCACCGAGGCGGAACTGGTTAAGATCCAGCGCGGACTGGACCACCTCCGCCAAGCAAATCGGTTGGCGCTGAATCGGCTTGTGGTGCGCGTAATTAAGCACTTCCTGGCTGATTTCGGCCGCACGACTCAAGCCGTAACGAATTCGATCTATCTGGCGCTGACATGCGGCATTGTCTGGAACCTGATTGGCCAATAAGTCACAGCTCATCATCGCGCTGCTGAGAGGGGTCTTTATTTCGTGGGCCACGGCGGAGGTAAGCTCGCCCAGCTCTTTCAGTTTGGCGTCTTGTTGAGATTGCTGCATGGCCGTTTCAATTTGATGATCTCGCTCACGATCAAAGACTCTCAGGGCAAACCACAAGGTAACCAGAATAGCTGACGCCAGTATGGTCCGCAGCAGTAGTGCCCAGGTACCGTGGTCGAGGGTAAACACGCTCACAGACAGACCGTAGCCGATCACCGCCAGCCCGGTGGCGTGAAAAGGCCGCCGACCATCGTACCCCTCTTTTTCCAGCACACGGGCATAGCTTATCAATGCCAGGCCGGCCAGCAAAGCGGAGCCTAAACCATATACCCAACGGATCTGATCAGTGACTGCGTGGATATACTCGGCGAAGTTTACTTCGTCGTAGCTCAGCCATATGCCCAGCAGAAACATACCCTGTGTGGCCAGTACCCCTATCTTGATAGTGCGTCTGTGCTGCCACGTGGTTAGAGGCAGGAGCTGCCACGCAAACCACAGTAAAGGAAGAAACGCGACCCACAGTTTGATGGCTTTAAGTATTTCCAGCGTACGAGTCAGGGTGAATTCGTGCTCATACATCACAATGTACAGGCTGGACCATTGGTGTATCCCATGGATCAGGCCGAAAACGGCCAGCCATGGAAGCGCTTTGGCAATACGGATACGACTATTACGTAAGTCTCTGAACAAAATGGCAAATGCGACGGCAAAGAATGTCAGGCCGTAGAAGAGATAGATCTTAAAGATGATGAGCATATCCATAGTTGCCAGTCTAATTGAGTCTTCTGACAGTGGCAATCGCCGCGCATTTCTATAAACAAACAGTAATATTTCACTTTTAGAGGGTATATCGATAACCCACGTTCACGAGACGTAAATGTTTTTATCATGCTCAATCTGATGAACGTGTGTACCTGTGCTCAAGTTGTTGCGAAGTACGCGTTGCCGTATTAACCCTTGGGAAAATTATGGTCAAGAATGATGTGATTAGAGTCACAAATATATTTACTTAGCGTGCTAACTAAGTTATATTGCTTAGCACGCTAAGTAATTGAGTGCTTCCGATGATTCAAGACATCAACATATTGCGAGATCTCCCTCTGGCGGAGCAACTGGCCCGTGTTTCCCGGCTATGGAAAATGGTAGCGGACCGCGAACTGGCCCCGCTGAATCTGACCTACCCACGCTGGACGGCGTTGTGGAAGTTGTACCGCATGGGAGACCACATCAGTCAGAAGCATCTGGCTGAAGGTTTGGAGATTGAGCTGGCTTCGTTGATGCGTACCCTCAAATTACTCGAAGAGCAATCCCTCATCACCCGGCACTGTTGTGATCACGACAAGCGAGCGCGCATTGTCAGTTTGACGGATGAAGGCAAGGTCTTGATTACCCAGTTGGAGGCGCGAATTATTCAGGTTCGTCGTACCCTGCTGGCGGAACTCAACGACGATGAGTTGAAAAAATTCAGCTTAATCCTGGAGCAGATTGCCCACAACGCGCTCGATTCACTTAGCGAATAAGTCAGAAATCCAGAAAAAGAGAAGTAAACGTCTATGACTCCAGATCAGAAATTCGCTCGCTGGATCAAGTATTCCTGCGTCGCGTTTGTCCTTGTCTTTGCCTATTTTCTTGTTGCTGATTTAGCAATGCCTTTGACTCCGCAAGCCATGGCGACTCGCGTTGTTACCAAAGTAGCACCGCGTGTCAGTGGACAAATCACTCATCTTTATGTGGCAAATAACCAGGACATCAAAAAGGGGGACCCCCTTTTCCAAATTGACCCGCAGCCTTATAAGCTGGCGGTAGAGAAAGCTCAGCTCAACCTTGAACGTGTCATCCAGAATAACGATCAGCTGGATGCGTCTATCGTCGCCGCCACGGCCGATGTGGAAGCCAGTAAGATTGTTGCCGAACAGAAAGTGCGCGAAGCCAAGCGATTGAACACGCTGTTTCATCGTAACGGTACCTCGCAGCAGCAGCGGGACGATGCCCAAAGTGCAGCGACTGCTGCGCGTGCCAATTTGCTGGCCGCTCAGGCACGCCTCAAAGAGTTGCAAGTCAGCCGGGGTGAGCTGGGAGACCGCAACGTCAATGTTCGTACAGCGAAAAACCAGCTGAAACAAGCAGAACTGAACCTATCATACACCCAGGTGGTGGCGGAACACGATGGTGTGGTGACCAACCTGCAATTGGAATCTGGCGCATACGCTGCAGCCGGTACTCCGCTGGTGGCACTGGTATCTGACGACGTGGACGTGATCGCTGATTTTCGTGAAAAGAGTTTGCGTCATTTCAGCCGAGACAGCCGTGCATTGATCGCCTTTGACAGCTTGCCTGGTGAAGTATTTGAAGCGCGTATTACCAGTTTGGATGCAGGGGTCAGCTCAGGGCAGTTTGATGCAGATGGTCGTCTGGCGACGCCAACAGAGTCCAATCGCTGGGTTCGCGATGCACAGCGCATGCGACTGCATCTGGCGATTGAGCAAGCGCCTGAACATGAGTTCCCGGCCGGAGCGCGTGCAACCGTGCAGTTGTTGCCGGATAACCCGTTGTCGAGTTGGTTTGCCCGCTTACAGATTCATTTCCTGAGCACCTTGCATTACATTTATTAATTGGGAGGTGGTATGAAATTATGGGACCACCCCATGTCTGAAAATGATCTCAGACAGTGTTTACGCATTGCCACCGGGGCGACGATTGGTTTCACCTTGTGCAAAATGTTTGGCTGGAACTACGGTGTGTTTTTTACCGTAACACCGATGCTTCTGCTGGGGATGGTGCCGGTGATGAGCCGGCATGCCGCTCTTCAACTGGTGTTTTCGGCGGTTGTTTGTGGTCTGGAAGTTGGCATTCTAGGGGGGCTGTTTGGTGGTCACCCTGGCATGATGACGCTGATCGTCTTTGGTTTGTTTCTGTATAAATTCGCCTGCATGTCCAAAGGCAGCCTGTTTCTGTTTGGGGCCAACAGCGTCTTGAGTCTGAGTATCATGCTGCATTTTGCCAGCTATCCGACGACCGATCTGAACGACCTGATTTTCAGTAACCTACAAGCCAATATATTGTCAGTTATCGTTGCGTACCTAGTGACCTTTCTGATCCCGGATGCAGAGCCGCGTCAGCCACCAGCGCGCCCAACTGAACCGAAAAAGAATCACCGGATGCGTCATGAAGCACTGATGGGCGCCAGTATTGCCACTATGTCGTTTCTGGTGTTTCAGATTTTTGATCTAAACGATTCTATGTCGGCTCAGGCGACCACACTGTTATTGCTGTTTCCCATGCACTGGAATGGCGCTCTGGGCTATGCACGTAAACGGGCGATGGGAACGCTGCTTGGTGTGACGTTTGGGATCGTCGGTCAGTTGGTGCTGTATGACTGGTCAGATACCTTGTTGTTTGTTGTGCCGCTGTTATGGATCGGGGCGATGATCTTCAGCTATATGCATGTTAAAGAATCAAGCGGATCCGGGGCGGGTTTTGGTGGCTTGACGACGTTGGGCATTTTGTTTGGCCAGTATTTGTCACCAGATGGCGACCTGATTTTCAGTGCGTTGTACCGGGTAAGCAGCATCTTGTTTGCGATTGTGGTGACATTACTCGTCACTTACGCTGTTCACCGATTACTAAATCGTTTTGAAGCAACTCGGTTTAGTCAGCAGTAGCAGCGGTGATGACGATGCGGTTATAAAAAACGGACGCTTTTTTAGCGTCCGTTTTTTTGTTCAGAATGGTGCGTCGACCCGAAAATGCATGCGTTCGTTACTGTAAGGATGATCGAACGCCAGTGATTCTGCATGTAAATGGAGCCGCTCAGCGCCTTCCCCATACAGACCATCACCGACCATCGGCATGTTCAGGCCAAGGTGATGAGCGCAGTGAACGCGCAATTGATGGGTTCGCCCGGTTTTTGGATAGAGATAAAGTTTGGTCCGGCCGTTTGTAACGTCTATCTTTTGCCAATGGGTGTGTGCGGGTTTTCCATGCTCAAAACAGACCAGTTGACGGGGCCGGTCATCCGGATCCCCTCGCATGGGGAGTGCAATATCCCCTTCGTCTTCAATCGGAACGCCTTCGATCAGCGCTATGTAGCGCTTTTCAACCTCCCGGCTGATGAACTGTTTTTGCAAGCTTTTGTTGGCTCGACGGGTAAGGGCAAACACCAGCAGCCCTGAGGTCGCCATGTCGAGTCGGTGGATTACCAGAGGGCCCTCAGCATCAGGAAACATCGCCTGCAAACGTGTGTATGCGGAGTCGGAAATGGTTTTGCCCGGAACCGAAAGCATACCCGATGGTTTATTGATCACCACCATCGCCTCGTCCTGATACACGATCTCCAGTTCCAGATCTTCTGCCCAGTTTTCTTCGAGTGGATTGTCATCAATCGGCATGCCTTGCAGCATATGGCCGAGGATCGGATGACATTTACTGTGGCAGGAAGGATAAAAACTTTTGTGTTGGCGCACTTCTGATTTGGGTGACTGGCCCCACCAGAACTCGGCCATCGCTATCGGCGTAAAACCATGTTTGAATGCGTAGTGCAACAGCTTAGGTGCAGCGCACTCACCAGCTCCAGCCGGGGGGACAGGTGTGTTGGTCTGAGCAAAAATGGCGTTAAGACTTTTCTCTTTCCCTTCAATATTGAGAAAGCGATATTGCTCGAACAACTGGTTCTGTAACGTATTGGACAGCTGAGCGCGTTGAGTTTTGAGTGCTTCAACCTCCGTTTTAAGGGCGTTCAGGCGCTCATTTATGCCAGCCAGTTTCTCGTCCCACTCCAGTTTGAGATATTTCATGACGTTCTTTTCAGCCACACTTTCTTTGCCCAGATTGGCCAGAAAATCTGAAAGCTCTGGATCTTTGAGAGTGACCTCTGCATCGTGACGCTGGCGCTTTCGTTTGGCCCGGGCTGCGATAGCAATCTGGCGCTGCGCCTCAATCGCCTGTGCGGCCATTTGCTGTTGTGTTGCCAATTCTTGCTCTAAGCGGCTGATTTCAGGATTGCTGGCAGCAAGCTGGTATTGTTTGCTCACGGCGGTAATGTCGGCCAGCTCTGTGCGAAAGAAGCCATCTCGTGACAGCATGTCGAACACTGGCGGTACGAAACCGGGGAGTAAGTTTTGATCGGCGATTTTACCGGAAAAGGCCGATAGGTAGCCCAACTCACCATCCGGGCACTTCACCACCAGCACGCCGAACATTTTACCGACGGCCCCCTGTGTTTCCGTTAAACCGAAGTTGTGTTGCCAGTCGGTTTGCGTCAACAAATGTTGCTGTAACTGCCCGGCAGCTAACAGACACAGTGGATGAGGTTGGTAATAAAAAGGAAATGTAAAGCGTTCGGGCAGATCGATGCTGGAGACATCGCTCTGGAAACGGGTAAAGCACTGTTCGGGAGAAGGCATGTTCACGGTGTTGGCTGTTGGGCAAAAATAGGGCCGTAATTCTACCCAAATTGCCGTCATTTTTCACCTTATCCAACTCAATCAGACGCAGAGCGGTTTCTGGTCGAATACGTGAGTGAATGATAAAAAGCGCATGTGGGTATGCAGGTTGTCGTTTAATGATGAAGGTCAGTGTGTTACCACGTCAGTAAGCCTACGGTATGCGATTGGATATCAGCCAGTGGCCCACACTGTTTGGTGAGCGGTGTGTATCGAAGCTGAGATTGGCGATAAGAATGCTCCCTTAACTATTGAACTCTATAAATTATTTCAAATTTGTGCAAAAAACACACAGTTAATAAAATACTCGATAGTTTTTCAAAGTTGAGAATATGTTGCTTCATATGTAAGACTTGTGAATATTTATGGAGTAGATGTTGCCATTTGATAACACGTCTCAATTGGAAAATTAGATTAGTTTCTGATTGTTCATCATTTTTTCCTATATTCCAGCTACCCAATATTGGTTAATTAAAAATATTTATGTCATCTATTGGAATGGCTAATAGTTGTACACGATTAATTTATAAGTTATATAAATGAGCAATAAACCGGCAGGAGGTATAAACGTCTCTAAATTAATTTTACCTATGGCTTAGTAATATTAATAACCAGGTTATAATAAATAAAATGAATATAAGAATGGAAACGGTCAGCGCATTTATAGCTGCAGTGGAATATGGTTCCTTTAGTGCGGCTGCGAGAGTTTTGAATAAAACTCAAGCCGCTATTAGCTTGTCGATACAAACACTGGAAGTCGATCTTGGGGTACAATTGTTTGATAGGTCAGGTAAGTACCCAAAACTGACTGAAAAAGGAGAAAACTTTTTAAAAAATGCGAAAATAATGATGTCGCAATACCAAACTTTTTTAGAAAGATCAGTGGCGGTTTATAACTCAACGGACGTTAAGATTCGCCTTGGGATAGACCCACTATTTTGCGACCACCGGATTATCCAGACCATCAAAGAACTAACGGCTTCTTTACCTAATATTGAGCTGATGATCATGCAACAAAACAGTGTTCGTCTGGCTCAGGAGATCCAGAGTAAAAATCTGGATATTGCCTTGGGGATGTTTGAAAACGAGAACCGACTTAACTTCGAATACGTGTCTGCGTTTGGCATAGACGTCAGTTGGGTCGCGACAAGACACTACATTGAACAACACAACAATGGTTCTAACATATTAAATTATCATGATTTTTGTGAGCAGCGCGTCTTGCTGCCTGTTGCGATGGAAGCATGGCCTCTTCAGCATGTGAAGTCTGCACTGCAAATCTGGCATGTGGAGGACATTCACACCAACCTATCGTTGTGCCGGGAAAGTATTGGCATCAGTTGTTTGCCGGATTTTGTTTTGGAGCATGATCTCAAAAACGGAAATTTAGAAAAAATCGAACTCCCTTTTTTGGAAAAAAATGCTGGCTATTGGCCATCGTCAATCATTTATCTTTCTGGCTCGCAATTGAGCCCTGCGGTGACATGGTTAGTGGAAAAAATTACCAAATTTAATTCCATTATTAACCTGGAAATTGCAGATGAAGTCTAGATAAAAATGATGAGTATAAGTTTTACTTATATTAATCAACTAGGGATTGTCTCCACAGGGCTTTAATCTTAAGTCCTACGAAAAATTATAATTTAAAACTATAAAAAAAAGCCATGAATCAAATAAATGATATTGGTGGCTTGCTGTCGATCTTTTTTAAGAGATGGAATAAATGAGAGCTTTAACTCTAATTGTTGGTTTGGCAGCCAGCACCTGTTATGCCAATACCGATATAAATCAACTCAGGGAAAACTATGTTTTTAAGGCTAGGAATGGAGATGTCAATAATGCATTAGAGGGATTGTCATCCCTTTATCGTCAAACTTTAGATCATAAAGTACTGAATGATTTGATTGCGATTGACTCCTGGGATGGCCAGCTTCAGTTTGCGCTCAGTGCTTGTGGTTCCTGTTCCGCAAACTCACTCAGTCCGCAATCGCTGGAGATACTGGCGAAGGCGTTCCGTAATCAAGGGGAGTTGCAGCGTGCTCAGACGTTTTATTCGCAACTCACTCAGATCGAACCCGCCAACCGTGAGGGGTGGTTGGGGCTGGCTTTGGTCAGTGCAGAGCGCAACGATTTAACGGAGTCACGCCGTGCCTTTAATTATTACCAGCGTCACTTCGTACATAATGGCGATTTTTATCAGACCCAAGTGTACATCGCACGGGCATTGGATGATCAGGTCGGCGAAGTATTTGCGCTCCAGCGCTGGTATCAGGCTGAACCTGACAATCGCGAGGTCGGCATCGCCTTTTATAAGGCGGCGCTCAGATTGGGTGCTGCTCCCGCCGTATCAGATTTGCTGAATTCTCATCCCGATTGGTTTGGCCCGGTGGATCAGTTGTGGTTTGACTACTATGCGGCGACAACGCAACTGAAAAACGGCCGACGGGCTCAGTCTGACCAGGCTTTAAGTCGAAGTGCTCAGAGTTTGCAGCGCCTGCGTGAGCAAATCCCATCGCAGCACCCGCTCTATCGACCGGTAACTTACGATCTGCTGACGGCCTTGGTTGCACTCGAAGATTATCAGCAGGCAGAGCCTGTGGCGCGATACATGGAGCCGTTACCGGATTTGCCGAATTATGCACGCTTAACTCTGGCTGACTACTGGTTGGCGACGGACAGGCCTGAAGCGGCATCAAAGATGTATGCGATGGCTTACGAAAAAGTACCATCCGACTCAGAACTAAAAACCAAGCTGTACAACAGCTATATGGACAGCGAACAGTTTGATGCCGCGAACGCTGTCCTGAAGCAAGCCATTGCTTCAACACCTGCTACCCGCTGGGACTATACCGGCAGCGTCCGGTTGACCAACGACAACTATCAGAACCTGCAACTGTTGAACGCGATGCATTACGCGGCTCGTGGTGATATGCAGACATCGGAGAAGCTGCTTGACCAGTTGTATGCGCAAGCACCCGGCAACCCTTACCTCATCCTGACGATGGGCGATTTTGAGAACTGGCGCGGCAATCAGGACAAGGCCATTGCGTATTATCAACAGGCCCGAGCCCTGCTGGCGGAGGAAAATCATGCTTTGGTCGATAAGGCGACGTTAATGGCGAACGCCGAGCGTGGTGCCTGGGATCAAGTCTCAGAACAGCGTGACGCGATCAATCAGCGATATCCACGTATGGAGACGCGGCAAATTAATCGAGTTATTGACCAAAAAGAAGCGGCATATATTCAGGGGGAGTTTCGCCATGGTCGCTCTGATGGTGCCACCATCAACGCCTCCAAAGATTGGCGGTACGATGCCTATTTGTACAGTCAACGGGCACTCGGAGGGGCGCGCCTGTTTGTACATGACCAACAGAGCTTCGGTATGTTTGACCAACGTGATCTTTATGCCCGGTACTTTGGGCTGGGCGGCGAATGGGTGAGCTATCCATTGACATTGACAGCAGAGCTTGGTCAGGGCGCGAAGCTGAATGAGAAAAGCTATTTCTGGCTTAAAGGTGACTATCGTGGCTCGGATAACTGGTCTTTTTCGCTCAGTTACCGCAACAACTCGGCCGACACTCCGTTACGCGCACTCAAAAACGACACTTACGTGGATGATGTCATCGGCAGTGTGCGTTATCGCTGGTCCGATGCATTGTTGTGGGGCGCCTCTTTCGCTTACGCCGATTTTACCGATGACAACCAACGTTATACCGCACTGACCTGGTTGGATGGGGAGCTGTATCGCAATGACGTCTACCGTCTGCGTAGTGCGTTGTACCTCGGTCAGTCACGCAACGAAGATATCCCGCAGGCCGAGTATTTCAACCCGCTTGAAGATCGTTATGCGTCGCTGAGCCTGACGCAAATCTACCATCAGCGTTTGGCGGATCAATTGAGCCTGGATCATCAACTGGTGCTGTCGACGGGGCCTTACTGGCAACAGAGTTATGGCAGTGAGTGGAACTGGGACGTCAATTATCAGCAGTCCTGGCAGGTATCCCATCGGGCTACCTTCGCCTACGGCGCCGGACGCAGTAAAACCTTTTATGACGGAAACGGGGAGTATAACGACTACCTGTTCGTTAATTTTGTTGTGAGTTTTGCACCATGAATATGTCACAAATCATCATTCTGATCATCGCCGTACTGTCTGTTGCCAGTACTAAGGCGGCCGATTCCAGCATCACACCATCGATTGCAAACATGACAGTGAGTGAAATGGACAATACCCGTACTATTCATCACTTCAACCAACTGGTGCCCCGTCCTTTGCGCAGTGCGCCAAGGGATAACTTATCGTACGTTGCGTTGTGTTATCACGATTTCATTGATCTACGCTTAACGCCGGATGCCAAGATTTTTCCGGACACGCTGACCCGCGACCGATTGGTGGAGCACTTTAACTGGCTTAAACAACAGGGATATCACCCGGTCAGCTTCCAACAAATCATTGATGCTCAAACTGGTAAAGCCCCGTTACCTGACAAAGCTGTACTGCTGACTTTTGATGATGGCTACGCCAGCTTCTACTACACCGTGTATCCGCTTCTCAAGTTGTACAACTTCCCGGCGGTGATGGCGATAGTCGGTCACTGGCTGGAACCTTCTGCGAATGGCATGGTGCCGTATGGCAAGCTGATGATCTCACAAAAGCGCTTTCTCAACTGGGAACAGATCAAAGAGATGCAGGACTCCGGACTGATTGAGATTGCTTCGCATACCTACAATTCGCATTACGGTATTTACGCTAACTCATTCGGGAATGAAGAGCCGGCAGTGACCTCACCAGCTTATGATCCCAAGCAAGGCCGCTACGAAACTCTGACCCAGTACAAACAGCGTTTGCTGAGCGACTTCGAGCAGAGCCGGGACCAAATGGTGAAACACGGTATCCGTCCACCCCGAATCATGGTCTGGCCGTATGGTGCGTACAATCTGGCGGCGCTGGAAGTGGCGGATAAAGTCGGTATGACATACGCCTTGTCATTGGATGAAGGTGTGAATTCGGTGCATGAGTCTGGCCGCAATGTGAAACGTTATCTGATCGAGCAGGAGATTAACCTGGACCGACTGGATGAAATTCTCTCCGGAGAGCCCCAATTTGAAGGCTCCGAACGCATTGTGCATGTGGATCTTGATTACGTCTATTCAGACGATCCGGCCGAGATGAATCGCAATCTGGATATCCTGATTGAGCGGATCAAAGGGGCGGGGATTAATACGGTCTACCTGCAGGCATTTGCGGATCCGGATGGTGACGGCGTGGCGGATGCACTCTACTTTCAGAACAGTTATCTGCCAGTCAGAGCGGATCTGTTTAACCGGGTCGCCTGGCAGTTGAAAACCCGTGCTGGCGTCAAAGTGTTTGCCTGGATGCCAGTACTTGGCTTTGATCTGGGACCAAATTACCAGTACGTCACCGATGTGCGCTTCGGTGCGCCAGATAAAGGGCGTTATCTGCGTTTATCGCCTTTCTCAGTGAAAAATCGTAATGCGATTCGGCAGATATACCGTGAACTGGGGGCATACGGCAAGTTTGCTGGCATCTTGTTCCATGATGATGCTTTCCTGACGGATTTCGAAGATGCGTCTCCGGCCGCTTTGCAACAGTATCGCCGTTGGGGGTTAAACCCTAATGTGACTGCAATCCGAGAGGATGGCGAGCAAATGGCCAGTTGGACTCAGCACAAGACACAATACCTGATTGATTTTACGCTGGATTTAGCAGAAAACGCCCGTCAGTACGCGTCTGGCAGCGGTTCCCCTATGATGCTGGCGCGCAATATCTACGCAGAAGCAGTGCTTAACCCAGCCAGTGAAGCGTGGTTTGCGCAAAGTATGTCTGCGTTTGGCCAGGCGTACGATTACACCGCAGTAATGGCGATGCCCTATATGGAACAGGCAGAGCAGCCGATGGCCTGGCTGCGCAATATTGCAAAGCTGTCATTGCAAAGTGTTCCGGCCGACAAGCTGGTGTTTGAGCTTCAGGCCCGCAACTGGCGCACTGGTAAACCGCTGTCGTCAGAAGAGCTGGCACAGCAGATGAAAATCATCGCGCAAGAAGGCATTCAACACTACGGGTACTATCCGGATGATTTCATTAGCGCACAGCCGGATCTCAAGGTGTTGCGTCCGGTATTCTCCAACTCGGGCAAGATGGAGGGGGCGAAATGAGTGCTGGTATGGACAACTATCACCAGTTCCTGTTGTGGCTGAGTTATTTTGTCTATCTCTATCCGTGCATTATGGCTTTGGTCTGGACCTGTGGCGGTGTGTATTACTACTTTCACTGGGAGTGGGCGCAGCTTAAGGTCGCGAAACAAGGGCCGTTGCAGTTGCCTCACTACCCCAAAGTGTCAGTGATGGTGCCATGTTATAACGAAGGCGCTAACGTCAATGAAACCATTGGTCAGGCGCTGAGACTTGATTACCCCAACTTTGAGGTGGTGGCAATCAATGACGGCAGTAAAGATGACACGGCAGCGCGGCTCGACGAATTAGCGCTGTCTGATCCACGTCTCGTCGTGGTGCATCAGGACAATGGCGGAAAGGCGTCGGCACTCAATCACGGCCTTGAGCACACCAGCGGTGAGTTTTTACTTTGCATTGACGGTGATGCGCTGCTGGATCCACAGGCTGCGCGTTGGATGGTTCAGCGTTTTCTCCATAGCCGCAAGTTGGGTGCTGTGACGGGTAACCCTCGGGTACGAACGCGCTCCACCATTATTGGCAAACTACAGACAGGTGAGTTCTCGTCGATCATAGGTCTGATCAAACGCGCGCAGCGTATTTACGGCACCGTGTTTACCGTCTCAGGGGTGATAGTGGCATTCCGCAAGCAGGCCATTGTCGATATTGGTGGTTGGAGCACCGATATGATCACCGAAGATATCGACGTTAGCTGGAAGCTGCAAATGCGAAACTGGCTGATCCACTATGAACCGTTGGCGCGTTGCTGGGTGTTGATGCCGGAAACGCTGCGTGGCCTGTACAAACAGCGCCTACGCTGGGCGCAGGGGGGAGCGGAAGTATTTTTACGATATGGCTTACCGGCCCTCTATCGTGGCCAAACGCATTTTTGGCCGCTGTTGTTTGAATACATGATCAGTGTTTTATGGAGTTACTCGGTGGTGACGACGACGGCATTGCACTTGTTTGATGCCTATTCCATTGACGAAAATGTCAAAGCGATGGATTTGTTGACCTTTGAATGGTCCGGACTGGCATTGATCTTCGTGTGTCTGCTGCAGTTCTCGGTCAGCATCATGATTGACCGGAATTACGACTCCAATTTGTTTCGCAATTTCTTATGGTGCATCTGGTATCCGCTGGTGTATTGGATGCTGAATGTCGTGACGGTGGTCGTGGCAGTACCGAAAGCGATTTTACGTAAACGCGGTCAGAAAGCCGTATGGGACAGCCCGGATCGGGGGGAGAGTTTCCGCGATGGATAGGACGCAGATGAGTGACAAAGAGCGAAAGCTTCATTTTCACAACCAAAACCGGCTCTACATCATCAATAACAAAGAAAAACGCCGTTTTCGTATAAAACTGCGGGACTCGTTGATCAATACGCTGACTTGGCTTTGCTGGAGTTTTTTACTGCTCCATCCGTTGCTGCATGAATGGCTTTATCCGGATCGTGAAGGAGGGCTTTTATTTGGGATGAATCTGAGTGACATCTTACTGTCGGTCGCCATTATGCTGCTTGGGATCATTCTGTTGTTCCATTTCTGGTCGAAACTGAAACGATTGTTATGGAGTTTGGAGTCACGGTTTAAAAAGCACGACTGATAAGAAAAACGAGCCATTTGGCTCGTTTTCGTTTATTCCGCAAACAGGTAGCGCGCGTGAAAGTTGAGATGATCACCAATAAAGGTCGAGATGAAATAATAGCTATGGTCATAGCCAGGCTGCATACGTAACTTCAACGCGGAGTGATGTACTGCAGCGGCGTCAATCAGACTCTGCGGTTTGAGTTGCTCAACCAGAAATCCATCGGCGTCACCCTGGTCTACCAAAATAGGCAACGGTGATTTGGTCTGGCGGAGCAGTTCGCTGGCGTCGTACTCCTTCCAGCTTTCGGAGTCACTGCCCAGATAGTGACTGAACGCCTTTTGTCCCCATGGGCAGGCCATTGGGTTACTGATTGGACTGAACGCAGAAATACTGCGGTATTGATGCGGATTTTTCAGGCCAATGGTAAGCGCGCCATGTCCGCCCATACTGTGTCCTGAAATGGATTTCACATCGGTAACTGGGAAATTTTGCTCTATGATCGCAGGCAATTCCTGGGTAATAAAGTCATACATCTGGTAGTGCTTCGCCCAAGGCATCTCCGTCGCGTTAAGATAGAAACCCGCCCCTTGGCCCAGATCGTAATTGTCGTCATCGGCGACCTTGTCACCCCGCGGGCTGGTGTCGGGGGCGACAATCGCAACTCCCAGCTCTGCGGCCATATGGAACGCGCCGGCTTTTTGCATGAAATTTTCGTCGGTACAGGTAAGGCCAGACAACCAGTACAAGACCGGAACCGGATTTGCCTGCGTGGCGTTGGGCGGGAGGAAAATCGCGAAGCGAGTGCGGCCTTTGAGCGTATTGGACTCAAATGAATACTGTTTGTGCCAGCCACCGAAAACTTTCGCCTGACTGATATTTTCTAGCGTCATTGGTATCCCCTTTCTGGTAAAACGGTGCCGCCTGACGAGGCGGCAAGTGGGTGGTGCGCTTATTTGTCCATATGGATAACGCTACGGATACTTTTGCCTTCATGCATCAGCTCAAAAGCTTGGTTAACGTCTTCCAGCCCCATGGTGTGGGTGATGAACTCTTGCAAGCCAAACTCACCCGCCAGGTAACGCTCGACAATCTCAGGCAACTCAGAGCGTCCTTTTACTCCACCAAAGGCACTACCGCGCCATACACGTCCGGTGACCAGCTGGAACGGACGTGTTGAGATCTCCTGACCGGCGCCAGCCACGCCAATAATGACGGATTCCCCCCAGCCCTTATGACAGCACTCCAGCGCCTGACGCATCACATTGACGTTACCGATACACTCGAACGAATAATCCACGCCACCATCCGTTATTTCAACGATCACTTCCTGGATCGGCTTGTCAAATGTCTGTGGGTTGATCACGTCTGTGGCGCCCAACTGTTTAGCTAAATCAAATTTGCTTTCATTGATGTCGATACCGATGATGCGTGAAGCACCCGCCATACGTGCACCAATGATGGCTGACAGACCAATTCCGCCCAGACCGAAGATTGCCACGGTGGCACCTTGTTCCACTTTGGCGGTGTTGAGTACGGCGCCCATGCCCGTTGTGACACCACAGCCGAGCAGGCACACCTCCTCAAGTGGAGCGGTTTTGTTCACTTTTGCCAGTGAAATTTCGGGCAATACGGTGTACTCCGAGAATGTAGAACACCCCATGTAGTGATAGATGGTTTCGCCGTTAATGGAAAAGCGTGATGTGCCATCTGGCATCAAACCTTTACCTTGAGTTTCACGTACTGCCTGACACAGATTCGTTTTACCGGATTTACAAAACTTACACTCGCCACATTCCGCGGTGTAAAGTGGGATCACGTGATCGCCGACCGACACGCTGGTAACGCCCTCGCCAACCATTTCGACGATACCGCCCCCTTCATGACCAAGGATTGCCGGGAAGATCCCTTCTGGATCATCGCCAGACAGGGTAAACGCATCGGTATGACACACACCGGTTGCAATGATGCGCACCAGTACTTCACCTGCCTTTGGCAGTTGTACGTCGACCTCTTCCATTTTCAGAGGTTCGCCAGCAGCCCATGCAACAGCTGCTTTAGACTTAATCGAGGTTTGGCCGGGTTTGAGTTCAAGAGCCATTCGAGTTTCCTTTTCATTCAATCAGTAGGGGCTAATCATAGCGCTGAAGATGGGAGGCTACAGCGTCATGAAGTTGGAATACCCAAAAGTATAGACGTTTCAAAAAGGAAGATAATTGGTGTAAATTGAAAATGATTTTTACGTATTTGTAATAATTAAGAGGTGAAAGATTCAATGGCTAGTTGGGAAGGCGTGAGTGAGTTTGTCGCAGTCGCGCAAACACACAGCTTCACAGGAGCGGCGAAAAAACTGAACACGTCGGTTGCTCAGATCAGTCGACGAGTGTCCGCTCTTGAGGAGCGTTTGGCGGTCAAACTGCTGAATCGCACGACACGAAAAGTCACCATGACCGAAGCTGGTCAGCTGTATTTTCATCAGTGCAAACATCTGGTTGAGGGGTTGGAACTGGCTGAGTTGGCCGTCACGCAGATGCAGTCCACGCCGAAGGGACTGCTCAAAGTCACCGCCCCGGTCACCTATGGTGAGCTGCATCTGGCACCGCTTCTTAATCAGTTTCTTGAGTTGCATCCTCAGGTTGATCTCGAACTTATCTTAACGAATCAGAAACTGGATTTGATTGAATCGGGAATTGATGTTGCCATTCGTTTGGGACGTCTGGAAGACTCCAGCTTTATCGCTCGTCGTCTGGCCACCCGTCAGTTACATGTGTGTGCCAGTCATTCGTATCTTGATCGATTTGGTGAACCACATACTTTATCGGAGCTCGCTCAGCATCAGTGTCTGGTTGGGACCAATGAATACTGGCGTTTTCGCGATCAGGGGAAAGCACGCTCGTTTCGGGTGACGGGGCGGGTAAAGTGTAACAGCGGCTTTGCGCTTCGTGATGCAGCCAAGCGCGGTTTGGGTTTGATTCAATTGCCGGACTATTACATCCAGGAGGATCTTGAGTCCGGCGAACTGATCGAAGTGCTCACGGCATACCGTGATGAACGCGAAGGTATTTGGGCACTGTATCCCAACAATCGTAACCTCTCAGCCAAAGTCCGTTTACTGACAGATTTTCTGGTTCAGCAGCTAGGGGGTTAAATCATCGGAATGGTCGAACCAACCAGCATCAAAGCCATGGTGACGTTGAACACTCGGGTACGTTTTGGACTGGTCAGCCATTTCTGCAATTGTGTGCCCGCTAATGTCCAGATAAGCACTGACGGCGCGGTAACAACAGCAAATACGACAGAAATAAACAGCAGGCCACTTACCGACGCATTGGTGTAAAACAAACTGATTGCCGACAATGCCATTGACCAGGCTTTAGGGTTTACCCACTGAAAAGCGGCCGCCGAAAGCAACGTCATCGGACGGTAGTCCTGAGTGACGCTTTTGGGCTTACTAACCGCAATCATCGCTGCCAGATACAGCAAATATGCCAGACTGGCGACTTTTAAGATGTCATGCAGTAATGGAAACGTATTAAAGACTTGGCTGAGGCCGAGGCCGACCGTTAACAGCATCACCGCAAAGCCAATAATGATGCCTATCATATGTGGGATAGT
The DNA here is from genome assembly GCF_009904845.1 of Vibrio sp. V38_P2S17PM301. Lineage (NCBI taxonomy): Bacteria > Pseudomonadati > Pseudomonadota > Gammaproteobacteria > Vibrionales > Vibrionaceae > Vibrio > Vibrio sp. V38_P2S17PM301. The sequence continues at coordinate 38,331 of NZ_WXWO01000026.1, forward strand.
GCGCAGCAGGCCGATGTTGGCGCCCGATGTCATCAGCATGATGTTATTGGGACCTGGGGTAAACGTAGCGACGAACGCAAACAGGGCTAAAGCACCCAGTTGTTGAAATTCCATAGAAAAATCACTCAAAGTTGATGAAAGAAGTGGCGGCCGACAACCCAAAATACTACTTGGCATGAAGCGCAATTGTGTGTTTTTATTTGATGAAATCCGGATTGAACTGCAACTTTTAATGGTTATGGACAGAATAGACGAAAGAATATTGCGTGAACTGAAGTTGGATGGACGAATTGCCAATGTTGAGCTGGCCGAACGGGTCGGATTGTCACCGTCTGCTACATTACGTCGGGTACAAGAGCTGGAAAAAAGCGGGGTGATAAAAGGTTACCGAGCCGTATTTGATGGGACAAAGCTCGGTATCGGTTTTATTGCATATGTTTCTGTTGGATTAGCCAATCACAGCAAACAATCTCAGGTCGGCTTTGAGGAGCATCTGCGTTTTGCCAAAGAGGTGACGGAAATTCACAATATTACCGGTGCGAATGAGTACCTGATCCGTGTAGAGACGCGCGACCTGAATGCCTACAAACGCTTTCACGCAGATGTGTTGGGTGAATACCCGCATATCAATTCGATCACAACCATGGTGGTGATGGACACCCCCAAGGATGAACGCTGAGCCGTCGGGCTCTTACCAACTTGTAAACCAACACAAGACCTATCTCGATGTAAGTGTTAAACTGGTCACGAAATAAACGCAAACGGGTAGGGAGTTGTTATGGAACTTGTGGTGGATACCCACACACATACGTATGCCAGTGGGCACGCATACAGTACTTTGATTGAGAACGCCAAACTGGCCAAACAAAATGGTTTGGCGATGTTCTGTACCACCGACCACTCAGAATCAATGCCGGGAGCGCCCCATTATTGGTTCTTTTCCAACCAGCGTATTCTGCCCCGTTTCTTAGATGGCGTGGCTGTGATCCGAGGGGTCGAATCTAATATCCTGAATACAGCTGGAGAGATTGATATCCACCCTAGTGTCGATAAGAATCTCGATTGGGTTATCGGCAGTTTTCATGAACCGGTGTTTCGTCCATCGGACGTGGCAACACATACTCAAGCATTGATCAATGCAATCAAAGGTGGTCGAGTAGACGCGTTGGGTCACTTAGGGAATCCTAATTTCGATTTTGATTTTCATCGCGTACTGGCTTGTGCGGCGGAACATCACGTTGCGATTGAGATCAACAACACCACGCTAAAAGGCAACAGCCGGGTAGGCAGTGTCGACCGCTGCTACGAGATTGCACAAATCGGTAAAGAGCTAGGCGTGTATTTTACCACTGGCAGTGATGCACACTTTTGCCAAGATGTTGGTAACCTGACTCTGGTCAGTGAGTTGCTTGATCGTGTCGGTGTGAGTACCGACAAAGTCGTTACGCACAGCGTCCAGCAATTCCTCGACTTCCTGGCTGTACGCGGACGAGAGCCCATCGCCGAGTATCAAGAGTTATAAAACCAACATCCCTACAAGAGTGTGGGGATGTTGCTAATTCAGTAAAAATGAGAATGTCCCTTGTTTCCCGTATGCGATTTTTATTGGAAACGAGCACCAAAGTGAGGTGGGATTGGTTTCGTTACTTCTTGGCAATGTCTCGAAAAGATAGGTTGACCGTTCTGTTCTAGTTCCAGGGCATATGTGTCTTTAAATTCTGCAGATATCATGTCTACGATTTTTAATGAATTACTCAGAATATATTTATAGCTTCCACGATTGAAGAAAACTTCTTGTTTTAGAGTTTGTTCTCGTAATAGCCGCCATTGAATTGGATTTTCATTATTATTCACATTTATTTAGAGATAACGAAGTTCCTTCTTTGACCGGTAGTGATGTAAATAGTATATCGATCATATCACCTTTTTTATTTGTAACCCCGAACCAATAAAATGTCATACTCTTATCATTCATCGTTATTTTTACGATAGGAATAGTGTCGTCTATAGATTCAAATGGTATGCTAACTCCACCCAAGCCAATAT
>NZ_WXWO01000088.1:0-39894 GCF_009904845.1 Vibrio sp. V38_P2S17PM301
GCCTTATCCTGAGGTAGAAAAGTGGTCGATTTTCCCAACCAATGGCCAGATTTTAATTCATCCATTGTCCGACTTCCCTTCATAAAAAATCGTTTAAGCCATCTTGATCTTTAATACCCAGCCAGGTTTTATTTCCATGCTTTCAGACTAGAAGAGAAGCAAAATTGTGCAAGTTAAGTGCAGTAAATAAACCGCCATTAATACGCTAAATCCAAGTGTTTAAGTTGATCGTTGTCCTATTAAATGATGATTTTATGTATAGATTTGTCATTTGTGTTTCGTTTTTGAGACTTTTCGATTTGATCTTGGATGAGCAACTGGTTTTTTACTTAGTTACTAATCCTAATTTTTGTTAATTTTTAGTTTTATACTCTAATTTATTGGTTTTTTATTGGCTTAGATTCCATTATGTAATGTGTTTAATAGTGACTAATTGTGTGCTTATTTCGTTCTCACACTTCCGTATGACATAAAAAGATAAAGTAATGGCAAAAAAGTCCTAACCAAAAAAAATTAAGTTGTCCTACTTTTAACTCACGGCGCTAATCATTCTAATCCGTAATTGAATAGTGCTAGTTATGAGCTAAACCACAGGGGATTAAATCATGGAAACGATGAAAACATTTGTTAATAACTTTATTAACGATGAAGAAGGACTCACTCTTTTGGAGTACATTTTGGGCGCCGCATTGATTGTTGCTGCACTGCTATCAATTGGTTTCTGGACTACCTTAGCGAGTAAATTTACATCTGTTGCTTCTCAAATTAGTAGTCAGTAATTCGTAATGTTTATAGATTATGTTTTTTGGTCTGTATTACTGGTTATCGGTGTTTCTGATGCTCAGAAACACCGAATTCCCAACAAGCTGGTGCTGACACTTCTGCTTGTCGTCATTGTGTCGATAGCCGCTGATCCGGCTGGGCCGCTTCTTGACCATCTAAGCGGTTTTTTCATCGCTTTTACGGTGTGTTTACTGCTGTACATCACACGCGTTATGGCGGCTGGAGATGTGAAGTTGCTGGCGGTAGTCGGACTATGGGTTGGGGTATCTCAACTGGCAGATACAGCGATTTGGATCGTGTTAGCCGGGGGCATGGTTGGTGTGTTTTATTTGGCACTTTTTCTGGCCGAATCGCGAGGCACACTGTATCAAAATGTGGTCGGGTATGTGTATCAAAAGGCCACGCCAGGCAGCCAAAAAACACGTCTGGTTATACCCTTTGCGCCAGTCATTGTTATTGGCCTGGCATTGCAGTCCTATATTTACTAGCGCTGAGAGCTTATCACTGAGACCAAGCCTCTGCTTGGCGCAGCTCCATGGAGGGAGTGTCAATGGGAACGTCACTAACTGAACATTTGGTGCCACAGATAGAGCCACCTTCGGTTCCCACCAAAGATACCGCGTTGGGTGTACCGGTGGCGGTGGTGGAACACCTGGTGATTAAGCACATCTCTGCGTATCCGAAGATTGATCTGCTCGAACTGTCACACCGGTTGTGTGTTGTTTCACATATTGTCGAAGATGCTCTGGCACAGTTACGCAAACGTAGCTGGATAGAAGTCTACCAGCCTGTTGCGACGCTATCTGAAAGTTCATATGCCCAGGTGCGTTATGGGTTAACTGAACTAGGGATGGCAGAAGCCGAACTGGCGTTTCGTCGTGATGCTTATATTGGTCCGGTGCCGGTTTCCATGGAACAGTACTGGCAAGTGGTGCAAGCGCAGGATTTGCGTCGTCAGCCGATTGGCCGTGACGATGTGGAGCGGGCCTTATCTGACGTCTATGGCTCTGAACGTTTGGTTCAGGTGCTGGGGCCTGCGATTAACTCTGGCCGTGCCATGCTGCTTTATGGCCATGCCGGGACAGGGAAAAGTTACGTTGCAGCCCGAGTGCTGAATGCGCTCAATACGTCGGTGTTTATTCCGTATGCGGTGTACGCCGACGGCAACATCATCAAAGTGTTCTCTGAGCATCATCACCGCCGGATGGACGATGACCATACTCAGTTGTTTGTTAAAGTCACTCAGCACTATGACAAACGCTGGATACTGTGCGAGCGACCAAACATTCAGGTGGGCGGTGAGTTGACTCTGGAAATGCTGGAAGTCAATCACAGCGAGCACAACCGGGTGTGGAATGCACCACTGCAGATGATGGCCAATAATGGCATTCTGGTGATTGATGACTTGGGGCGTCAGTCCATTTCGGTGGCGGCATTACTCAACCGATGGATAGTGCCAATGGAATATTTCGTCGATCACCTGGCGTTGCCCAATGGCCAGCATATTTCTGTGCCGTTCACGCTGACGCTGGCTTTCTCATCCAACCTTTCTCCGAGCTCTATTGCCGATCCGGCTTTTCTACGACGTCTCGGATACAAAATTGAGTTCAACCCGCTCGAAGAAGCTGAGTACCTGGAATTGTGGTCTGAAATGGCGACAACGATGGACATTGAGGTTGAACCGTTAAGCATAACAACGTTGTTGGCACTACATAACGAAAATAATGTTGAGTTCTTTCCTTGTTTACCAAAGGACCTGTTAGGGATCAGTCGAGATATCCTGACGTTTGAGGGAGGGAGCAGTGTTGTCTCTCCCGATATTCTTGTGAGGGCGTGGGGATTGTACTTCACCACGGATTAACATGGAGGTTTCATTATGAGCCGGAGCCAAGTCGTCATTCTGCTTCTTCTCTCGGTGGTATTCGGTCTGGCGGCCGTTATCGTTGCGAAAAAGTGGATAGACAGTCAAACCACACCGACCGTTGAGGTCGAACGAGTTGAACGCCATCCTGTTGTTATTGCAGCCAGTGAACTGGAGCCGGGGACGGTACTCGAAAGCAAGCATCTCACCACCAGATTACTGGAAGTAAAATGGATAAATGAAGAGACGCTGGAAAAACCGGAAGATGTCGTAGGGCGCATCGTCGCCAACACCATCTACGAAGGGGAATTGATCCATCCCGCTCGTCTGGCCTTGCCTGGGGAAGGGGCCACACTGGCGGCATTGATACCGGACAACAAGCGTGCGGTCACCATTCGGGTTAATGATGTTATTGGTGTCGCGGGATTTCTATTGCCGGGCAATAAAGTTGATGTGTTGAACACCGTCAAAATTGGTAAAGCGCGAGCCACCACGAAAACAGTGCTGAAAAACATCAAAGTTCTGGCGGTGGACCAGACTGCGAAAACCAAAGAAAACAAGCCGGTTATCGTTCGGGCTGTAACACTGGAAGTGTCGCCGAAAGAAGCCGAACGCCTGCTGACAGAGAACAGCAAAGGTGATATTCAGCTTGCGCTAAGAAACCCTCACGAGATCGACAAACCTGCGCCGGTCAGAAAATACACGCCGGCACCGAGTGTAACCATTATAAAAGGTGCTCAGGCGTCTAACGTTCGAGTAAGTAATTAGGTGACTTATGAAAAGAATAATATTCGTGATATGTCATTTACTTATGACAAGTTTTGCGCTTCACGCTGCCACGATCCCATCCGGCAAGGTTGTCAGTGTTGCTCATCATCAGTCGACTCAGGTTGTGATTTCTGGGTCGGCGAAGAAAGTGACGTTAGGGGATCCGTCGGTAGTCGACATTCTGGTGTTACGATCAAATGAGTTATTCCTGGTCGGGAAAAAGCTTGGCTCCACCAATGTGTCTGTTTGGGATCGCCGCGGTCGATTAATTGAGTCGTTTAACGTTGAAGTAACGCATGACCTTAATACGCTCAAAGCTAAACTGCATCAGTTTTTGCCTAATGACCGGATTGAAGTCTACAGCTCTCAGGAGAAAATCGTCCTGCGTGGTCTGGTGAGTAATCAGCAGAACATGGATACCGCAGTGAAGATTGCTGAAACCTTTGCTGCCGGGAAAGCGGCGGATGAGGGGGACGACAAGAATGACGACGATGCTTCGGTGATTAATTTGCTGACCATTGGTGGTGCTCAACAGGTCACTCTGGAGGTTACCGTGGCCGAGGTACAGCGCACGCTGGTAAGACGTTTTGATTCGAACTTCCACTTTTTCCAAAAGAGCGGAGATTTCACCTGGGGAACCACTTCAGCGGGGGCGGCAATCGACAGCATTGGTCCGATTCTCAATATCCCTGCAGCAAATGATTTCGGCTTCCTCGGTTCGTTTATCGACAGCAATACCTTGTTCACATTTGCTTTAGATATCGCGAAGCAGAACGGTGTGGCCAAAGTCCTGGCGGAACCCAGTTTGACCGCACTGAGTGGCACCAAGGCCGATTTTCTGGCGGGGGGGGAGTTCCCGATTCCGGTGCCCAATGATGATGGCATCACCATCGACTATAAAGAGTTTGGTGTGGCGCTGGATTTCATTCCGTACGTGCTGAGTGACAAGAAAATCAACCTCAAACTGTCGGTGAATGTCAGTGAGATCGCTAACTCAGGTGTACTGACGTACAACCCAGGCGACGTGAATGCGGCCTTCTTTATTCCGCCGATCACCAAGCGCAGTGCCGGGACCACCCTCGAACTGGCCGACGGTCAAACCATCGGTATCGCCGGGTTGCTCAGTGAGAATGCGCGCGATGTCAACAGCCGTATGCCGGGTTTTGGGGATATTCCGGTATTGGGGCAACTGTTCAAGAGTGAGGAATTTACATCCGGTGAAACTGAGCTGGTTATTTTGGTGACGCCGCGCCTGGCTCAGCCTATTGACCGTCGCCGAGTGTCGTTACCTACGGATGGCTTTGTCAGTCCGAACGATGTGGAATTCTACTTACTGGGTCGCGGGGCTCGTCTTGACTACAGCAAATACAAACGCGGAACCACCAGTCAGGGCAGTGCAGAGTCTTATAACTATACGTCGTCAGAGGGTGGCTCTGAAGGTAAGTTCGGCCACAGTCTGTAAGAGGAATACGAGATGAAAAGCGTACATATTGCCTTAACCGGAGCACTGTCGCTCGTTTTGCTGGGCTGCGCCAATGAGCCGAGTATGGGGATGTCAGTCAGCCAGTTAAGAGCGGAACAAACCCTGAACCCCACCGCATGGCAGGAAAACCTGGGTTACCTGCCTGAAGGAAGTGGGGAAAGAACATACGTCAGTCTGGAAGTTTATAACAATAATGGAGTCGCCAAAGAGTAAGTGATTTCTATCACGTAGGAGGGGCTATGTTAGTGCTTCATCATGGCCGACGTAAAGGAACGCAAAAAGGCATTACGCTGGTATTGATCAGTCTGATTATGCTGCTGTTGTTGGGTGTCGCAGCATTCAGTCTGGATTTGAACCACATGGTGCTGAACAAAACCCGGCTGCAAAATGCCGTTGATTCGGCCGCTTTGGCCGGTGCGGTGGTGGCAGACGACACAGGTGATGTGGATCAGGCTGAAGTTGCCGCGATTGCTACAATGAACAGTTTTGCCACGTCAACCGGAAACTCAGAACTGACGTACACCGCAGAGAACATTGCTGTCACATTTTCTTATGACTATCAGACCTTTGTCCCTGCCGCGAGCTTTTCACCACCATCGGAAGATGCGGACATTTATGTGCGCGTGGCGGTGACGGATGTCTCTTTGACCGAGTTTCTCAGCTCATTGTTTGGTATCAACAAAGCGGTGGCAGCCAGTGCTGTGGCTGGTCGCAGTGCGGCCATCACTTACTCATGCAACATAACACCGATGGCGGTATGTGGTGATCCGGTCGCTGGGCAGGACGCGGTGTGGGGCTATCAGAACGACCCAAACATCTACGATGACATCAACTTGCCAGATCAGATTCATGAGTTGAAAGTGGGAGATCAGGATAACTCCGGCATGGGCCCCGGGAATTTTCAGCTGCTCGACTTTGGTCAAGGGGATGGCAATGGCGGCGGTGCCGCGTTGGTACGTAAGGCGATGTCCGGAGAGTATAACGGCTGTGCCACCATTGGGGATACGGTAACCACCAAGCCGGGGAACAGCATTGGCCCGGTGGCGCAAGGATTAAATACACGCCTGAACGATTTTACCGGGCCGATTCCTAACGATGGTACCGTCTTGCCGGATCTCTATGTTCGTGAGCCAAATACTTTGGCTGAGTCAGATACGCCTTATGCTGGAGATCTGTACTACAGTGATTACCTCAACGAGCTCAGAAACTGTGAAGGTAATGGTGCCGAAGCTTCATGCGTACCGAACGACTACATAGAAAGTGGGCAAGCGGGGCGCCGTATCTTGCGGATTCCCATCGTGAACTGCACCGACGCAGGCGGTAAGACCGATCTGGATGTGCTTGGCTTCGGTTGCTTCTTCTTGTTGCAGAAAGTGGAAAACTCCGGTCAGTCGAGCGTGTTTGGCCAGTTCCTGTATGACTGCCCGATCAAAAACGGTTCGACGGGTATTGAAGCCAGTGACGTCGGTTTGTATCGCATCCAGCTGTATAAGGATCCGCTAGGGGGAGTGTCATAATATGCGTGTCATTACTCCCGTTAACCATCAGAAAAAATCGCAAGGGTTGGCAGCGCTGGAATTCATCATCTGTTTACCCGTGTTGTTGATGCTATCGGTACTGGTTCTGGACGTTGGACGGGTATTGATCCAGTACACCGAACTTAACAAAGCACTGCAAAATGGTGTGCGTTATGCGGTCGTGGATACCTACGGTACGCTCGATTTTACCGCGATAGCGGATGAAGGCAGCATCAAAAACGTGGTGATTTATGGTAATCCTCAGGTGAATGACAGTTCGGAGCCGATGATCGATTACATCTCAGCTGACGATATTGTTATCACGCAACCGACGCCGATCAGCAAAGAAGTGACCCTGTCGGCCAGCTTCGTTTATGAGCCGTTTTTCTCTGAGCTGCCATTTTCCGACGTCTCACTGGCGTTTAACGTAGCGGCCTCATCGAAAATGAGGACAGCGCCATGAAGATATCAAGATTGCACCGTTTACAACGTGGTGTCACGCAATTGGAGTTCTTGATCATTGCGCTGGCGGTATTGCTGATTATCTTCGCCATTCTGGAGTTTGCGGCTTATTTCTATTCGATTCAGATGGTGAACGAAGTGACAAGGCGCTCGGCCAGGCTGGCCACGGTATGTTATATCGCCGACCGGGACGATATTCCTGAAATGGAATCAGTTTCCGGCCTCTATCCGGCGGGTTTTTCCAAAAACAACCTGGAAATTACCTATCTGGATCAGAACGGCAATGAAGTCGATGTGTCCGGGTTTTTATCCACGCCGCCAGCGGACAATGCCACGCTGGATGCACAGTTTTCACAAATCAAGTATGTCAAAGCGCGCTCGGTGAACTATACCTTCCGATTTTTTGTGTTGTCAGCGTTGATTAACGCCATCGGCACCGCGCCCAGCTTTGAAACCATACTGCCGGCTGAGAGTCTGGGGATTCTTCGGCCGACCAGTCCGACCAGTACGGACAAGTCAGATTGCTAATGGAGATAGCCATGCTGAAGCCAGTGAAAGTGGAAAATGAATACGCCTCTCTCAAGACCAACCTGGTGTTGTGGGCGGTGTATTCGACGCCAACCTTTAAAGCTCACATGAGTAATGAGTTATCCAAATGTCTTAATCTCAATATTGAGTGGATAGAACTCAGTGACTTCAACCTAGAAAAAATTCAAGGCAAACCGATCCCGGATCTGGTCTATATCGAAACCGGTGACAAATGGGCGCAAAAAGTCGCTCATGTGTATTCCAATGGTGAAAACTTCCAGAATGCCCATACATCGTTGATCGTCTTTGGTGACGAACACGACACCCCCTCGCTTAAAATGGCGCTGCGCCTCGGGGCGTCGGATTACTTTTCCGATCAGGTGATGTTTGAAGAGCTCTACCCACTGCTCAAAGAGGTAGCGGACGATAAGGTGGCGAACCGGAAAATGGGCAGCCTGACGTTATTCCTGAATACCAAAGGGGGCTCGGGGGCAACGACGCTGGCGTTGAACACGGCAATTGAGCTGGCCGGTTACGCCAAGAGCAGCGTGTTGCTGGTCGACCTGGATATGCGATTCAGTGACAGCGCGGACTACCTCGACTGCAAACCGAAGTACAGCATCAATAGCGTGATCGATTCGTTGAATGATCTGGATGAAATGTCGTTGGAAGGGCTGGTACACAAACATCACTCTGGGCTGAATTACCTCGGTTTTGATCCTTTGAGTCTCAAAGACAACCACGACCACGCCGGGCGGGTCAGCGCCTTGTTACCTGAGCTGAGACAGTACTACGCGCACATCATTGTGGATATGTCCGGTGGGGTGGAGCATATGTTCCAGAAAATCGTCTCTCCGGCCACGCGGGTTTTTCTGGTGATGCAGCAGAACGTGATTTCGGTGAAACATGCGTCGCAGTACCTGCGCAGTCTGGAATACGATTTTGGTCTTAACAAAAGCCAGATAGAACTGCTGGTGAACCGCTACGACAAAAAAGCCTCGATCTCGACCAAAGACATTGAAAAAGCGATTCCGAACGTACCGGTGCACATGGTGCCAAACAATTTCAACCTGGCGATGGAATGCGCCAACCTGGGTAGCCCGATTGTTCAGTCGAAGAAAAACAGTGCACTGAAATCGTCTCTGGCCGAAATCTCACACAAACTGGAAGTGCCTGATGAGGAAAACGCCAGTTGGATCAAGAAACTCTTTTCTTAAGGGGGAGCTATGTTTTTCAAAAGAAAAGCCATCAACAGCGACTACGAAGAAACCAGCTCTCTCGGTAATCTGGTTCAACGCTCTGAAGAGCTGAAAGCGGCCGAAGTGCTAGAAGAAAGCAGCACCAAGTTGTCCAACATTGACGCCAAAGTGAAGTTTATCGAAGAGCAGAAAAAGCAGCTTGAGCAGGAGATGGAAATTAAGCATTACTACCACAAGAAGCTGCTGGATACGCTTGATTTAGGCCTGCTCTCTCACCTTGAAGAGGATCGAGCCCGGACGGAATTGCGTGAAGCCATCATTCACCTGCTCAATGATGACCGTACCCATCCGATGAGTTCGGAAGCGCGTACCCGAATCATTGCGCAGATTGAAGATGAAGTGTTTGGCTTGGGGCCGCTGGAGCCGTTGCTGTCAGATCGCACCATCTCCGATATTCTGGTCAACGGGCCGAAAAACATCTACGTGGAACGGTTCGGTAAGCTGGAGCGAACGCCTCATACCTTCCTGGATGAGCGTCATCTGCGCAACATCATTGACCGGATTGTCAGCCAGGTCGGCCGGCGTATTGATGAGTCCTCTCCTATGGTGGATGCCCGCCTGAAAGATGGCTCCCGCTTTAATGCCATCATTCCTCCTCTGGCGATTGACGGGCCATCAGTCTCGATTCGCCGGTTCTCGGTGGATCGCCTGACGATGGATAACCTGCTGGAACTCAACTCGTTGGCGCCACCAATGGCTAAGTTTCTTGAAGCTGCCGTGGTGGGGGAAATGAACATCCTGATTTCTGGGGGGACCGGTTCGGGTAAAACCACCACTTTGAACATTTTTTCCGGCTTTATTCCGAAAGATCAACGTATTGTCACCATCGAGGACTCGGCGGAACTGCAATTGCAACAGCCGCATGTCATTCGTCTCGAAACCCGCCCGGCCAATATTGAAGGCAAAGGGGAAATCACTCAGCGTGAGCTGGTGAAAAATTCACTCCGGATGCGTCCGGACCGGATTGTGATTGGTGAGGTGCGCGGCAGCGAAGCGGTGGATATGCTGTCGGCGATGAACACCGGTCACGACGGCTCTCTGGCGACCATTCACGCCAACACACCACGCGACGCCCTGAGCAGGATAGAAAACATGTTCTCTATGGCTGGCTGGAATGTTTCGACCAAAAACCTGCGTTCCCAGATTGCCTCGGCGATCCATATTGTGGTGCAAATGGAGCGCTTGGAAGACGGTAAACGTCGTATGGTCAGCGTGCAGGAAATCAACGGTATGGAAGGCGATATCATCACCATGTCTGAGATTTTCCGCTTTCAGCGTCAGGGAGTCGACGAAAATGGCAACGTTATTGGTCAGTACATGCCGACGGGGATAGTGCCGCATTGCCACGATCAATTGGTCAAACGCGGGCTGGATGTTCCGTTTGAAATTTTTAACGACAAGGCTCGTTAATTAGGGAGGCGCTATGGATAGCCAATTACCCATCTTTTTAATCCTGTTGTTTTTGTCGGTGTTTTTCATCAGCCAGGCGCTGATCCTGCCGTCGGCCGGGAAGAAGGTCAGGCACAAACAACTGGTGAAGCGACTGCGGGACAGTCAGCGCAACATCGATCAGGAGAGTATTTCCCTGTTGCGAGAAAATGCGCTTAAGGATCTCTCTCCGTTGGAGAAATGGCTGATTCAGTTCTCGTATTTTGAAGGCTTTAAGAAAAAGCTCGAGCTGGCTGGGATTCAAATGTCGTTCAGTAAGTTCATGTTTTTATCTTTCTTGCTGGCCTTTACCGCAGCGCTGGTGTTGGTGTTGTTTGATCAGGTCTGGTATGTCTGTCTTGGTGGCGCGCTGAGTGTTTGGGGAGCCGAACATTTCTTCATCAGTAAACGCATTTCCGATCGGTTGATGAAGTTTGAAGAGCAGTTACCTGAGGCGCTGGACATCATCAAGCGGGTATTGCAGGCCGGCCAGCCGATCAACCAGGCGTTCGGCGAAGTCGGGCGGGAAATGCCTGAACCCATCGGCTCTGAATTTCGCAATACGTTCAACCTGCTGAACTACGGGTACGATATCCGTTTGGCGGTCACGCAGATGTCCGAACGGACACCTACCGTGTCGATGCTGGCATTTTCCAGTGCGGTGTTGTTGCAGAAAGAGACCGGCGGTAACTTAACCGAAAACCTCGACAAGTTGTCTCGGCTGTTGCGGGCACGATTTAAACTCGGGCGTAAGATCCGGACCATCTCTGCGGAGTCCCGTATGTCGGCCTGGGTGCTGGTGCTGGCGCCGTTTGCGCTCTACATCATTATTGCGCTGATCAAACCGGACTATATCTCGGCTTTGCATACTCACCCGACCGGGATCAAGCTGGTGGGCGGCGGGATGGTGGCGTTGTTCCTCGGCACCTTGTGGATTCGTAAAATCATCAACATCGAGGTGTGAATCATGAATACTGATGCCATTCGTTCCTGGTTTAATTCTCTGTTGGTCAACCAAGAGCTGTTATTTATCGCTTTTGTCGTGATTACTACTATGTTGTTAGTACTCACTGTCGGCTCCGTGTTGATCGGCGTACGTTCGCCGATGAAAAGAAAACTGGCGGAGTTGTCGGGAGAGAAAGCCGATGTGACACCGAACCCGAACGTATTTTCAACTCTGGAGTCACTGGCGCCGATCATGTCGCCGAAAAGTGACAAAGAGCGTCAGAGTACCCGTGCCAAACTGATGCACGCCGGGTTCCATCGCGGCAACGCGTTGTCACTGTTTTATTCGCTTAAATCGGTGACCACCATTGTCGGGCTGGTGGCCGCAAGCATTATTTATCTGTCGATTCCGGATTCTAAATATCTGGTTCTGAGCATGGTGTTTGCGGTGGGATTGGGCTTGTTCCTGCCGGACATCGTCTTGGCCAGAATGGTCAAAAACCGACAAAAGAACATTCGTGCCGGTATTCCTGATGCGCTGGATCTGCTGGTGGTCTGTACCGAGTCGGGGTTGGGGTTTAATGCCTCTTTGCGGCGTGTGGCCGACGAGTTGGTGATCTCTCACCCGGAACTGGCCGATGAACTCGATACGGTGTGCGTCAAGATTAAAGCGGGGGTCACCATGCCGGATGCGCTGCGAGAGCTGGTGGTTCGTACTGGTTTGGAAGAGTTGATGGGGCTGGTCAGTATGCTCAGCCATGCATCACGTATTGGGGGCAGTCTGGTCAATTCTTTGCGTGAATATACTGAAGATTACCGGGACAAACGTCAGCAGGCTGCGGAAGAGATTGCGGCAAAAATTCCGGTAAAAATGATGTTTCCGATGGTGCTGTTTATCTGGCCGTGTTTCTTTATCGTTGCAATCGGTCCGGCTCTGATTTCTCTGTCTGAAGCTTTTGCTAAGTAAGGGGGCGTTATGTGGATGAAAAAGGGAATGGTTGTCATCACCCTCGGTGTACTGACAGCGTGTAGCACAGGGCCACAAGGTCCGAATTTTGACGATACGCTTTATGCCGGTAAACCGGTGGACTCGCTGACCAGCGATGCGCCGCCCAAAACGGAGAAAGAAGCCATCACCCGGGGTGATGTCGCGTTATCCAAGAAAAACGTGGATCTGGCGCTGTATGAGTACATACGTTCGCTGTCATTTCAGAATGCACAATACAAAGATCAAACGCTGTATACCATTGGCCGTATTCACCTGACCCGCGAAGACAATGCACTGGCGGAGAAGGCATTTCTGGCGTCGATCGATGCCAATCCGAACTTTCCCGGATCATTAGAAGAGCTGGGAGTCATGTACGCCAAGCAGGGTCGCAAAGATGAAGCGATGGGGTATTTCCTCAAAGCGATTAATGCGGACCAGATTCGCCTGGGTGGTAAACCGGATCTGACGTTGAGTAATCTCAATGAAGACAAAGTGGCGCAATTGAAAGAAGACGCTAAATCACCGCTGAAAGCACTGGTGGGGATTGGGGTATTGTATGACGTCAAAGACGAGCATGTGCTGGCGCAAAGCCTCTACAATAAAGCCTTGTCGGCGAATGCCCAGAATGTCAGCGCGTTGGTGAATCTCGGGTATTCATACTACATGTCGGATGAATACAACGATGCAGAGCAATATACCAACCGGGCGTTGAGTTTGGATCCGGGCAATGAACGGGCGATCAATAACTTGGCGTTGATCTACATTTCCAAAGGTAAGATGCGTCAGGCGCTGAATATTTTCAGCCGTCATATGAGTGAACCGGAAGCGCTTAATAACATTGGTTATTTTCTGATCTTGCAAGATCGTCCCGAAGAGGCGATCCCTTATCTCCAGGAAGCGATAGACAAGAGTCCGTCATACTATCCGGTGGCCAATGAAAATCTTGAACGGGCGCTGGCTGAAGTGCGCGAAATGGATATCAAAACCTGAAATCAGGATCATTCGGTGATTCCAACCGTCAAAAAGGAGAGCATCGGCTCTCCTTTTTATTTGTTTGGCGGTTGGTGTGTACGCGAACGCTTAAAAACTACCGAGTATCAGCCCGCTAAAAATAAATAACGCCACCATCCAGACAATCGGCAGGCGCCACTGTTTAAGCAGGTAAACGCCCAGCAACACCATCGCCAAATCCAGCGGAGCCGAGACGGCGCTGGTGAACACTGGCGTGTATAACGCAGATAACAACAAGCCCACTACGGATGCATTTACTCCGTTCACCGCACCTGAGATAGCCGGCCGGCGGGCCAGAAGCTGCCAGTTTTTCAGTACTCCGAGCAGCAGCAGGAATCCTGGTAGAAAAACCGCCAGAGTGGCCAGAAGGGCACCGACCAGCGGAGCATTGGGTAGCAGTTCAAACCCCAGGTAAGTGGCAAAAGTAAACATCGGGCCCGGAACCGCCTGAGCGGCGGCGTAGCCGGTCAGAAAGACATCACTGGAGAGTTGTTCGCCGATGAGGTTTTGCAACAGCGGCAATACTACGTGGCCACCGCCAAACACTAGACTGCCAGCTTGATAAAAGTGGCTGAACAGTGCCAGTGACGGATTGAGATTGGCGAGCCAGGGGAGCGCAATCAGTAAGGTAGCAAACAAGAATAGGGGAAGGATGTTCGTCGATAGTGTCTCTTGAGCCTCCGTCGAATCCGGTCTTTGAGCGAGATATCGCACACCGATCACGGCCGAGCCGACCAGTACGGTGATTTGAGCCCATAGTCCTGGCACCAGTAATAAGGTGATGGCAGTGAACAGACACAGCGTGACGGTGAGGCGGTTCTGGCAAAAGTTGCGATACATGCCAAGCGTAGCATCGGCAACCACTACTACGGCCAGCAATTTCAGCCCGTGTACCGCATGGTGAAACAGGCTGGCATCGGTGAACTGGCTGCTGAGCGTTGCCAGTAATAGCATCAACAGAACAGAGGGCAGTGTAAAACCGATAAAAGCCAGACATGCGCCCGCCAAACCACCGCGTTTATAACCCAGAGCGAAACCTACCTGACTGGAGCCGGGACCAGGCAGAAACTGACTCAGCGCCACCAGTTGTGCGTATTCGTGATCGTCCAGCCACTTCAGTTTTTCAACGAAGGTTGTCCGGAAGTAGCCGATGTGCGCCGCTGGTCCGCCAAAACTTATCCAACCGAGCGCAAAAAAGGTTTTGAAAATTGAGAACATGATGACTCTCTGAACATGAACAACAGGCTTAATCTAAGGCTTGCTTTATAATGACTCAAATTAATAGTTTAGATAATTAACATGAATAAGATGGGATATTGTGAAAATGCGTACGGATATCAACTGGAGAAGTATTGATCTTAATTTGCTGGTCAGTTTTTCGTTTCTCTATCAGTATCGTAGTGTGAGTCTGGCTGCGGAGCAGTGTCATGTCAGCCAGTCGGCCATGAGCCACAGTTTGTCGCGTCTGAGGCAATGGCTGAACAATCCGTTGTTTGAGCGTCGGGGTTATCTCATGGAGCCGACGGAGGTCGCGCACCAGTTGGCGCCGATCATTGAACGGATCCTCTGCACCGTCCAGAGTGAATTGCTGACCGTGCCGGAATTTATTCCGGCTGAATATCAGGGAGTCTGCCGAATCGGGTTGACCGATTATGCCGAGTTTATTTATGCGCCGGATCTTTATGATGCGATTCACACCGCAGCTCCTCAGGCTCAGGTGAGCTTTGTGAATGTCAATCGGCACAATTACCAAAAAGTGGTGGAGGAGGACAAGCTGGATTTGGTGATTGGCAGTATTGCGAAGCCCGCTGAGGCTTTTGAGACTCAGTGGCTCTATACCGAGCAGCACGTGTGTCTGTTCGACCCCAACTGCGTCTCTATGGAGGCGCTTGATGATGTTGCGACGTTTGCTTCAATCGAGCAGGCGCTGGTCAGCCCCGATGGTCAGCTAAGCACGCCAGTGGACGCCAGTCTAGCAGAGCATGGACTGACACGTCGTGTGACGGTGGCGTCGCGCAACTTTCTGACCATTCGCAGTTTGCTCAGTCGCCGACCTCTGGTGGCTATTGTGCCCAGACAAATGGCATTGGCGAGTGGGTTTGATGATGCGCTCGCGTTTGCTCCGCCTCCTGTGGCGGTGGGGGATTTTGACATTTCGATGCTGTGGCTGAAAGCCCGCACACTGGATGACAAAAGCGGTTGGTTAAGACAACTGGTGCAAGCGCGTCTGGGCGACAATGGCGAGAAAAAGACTACACTGAAATAAGGTAAGGATACCAAGGCGGAGGCTCAGTGGCCGAGCTTAGTCGCAGCAAACTTAATCTTCAGGTGGATTGGCAGGCAGTCAGAATGGACTTATACCAGGATCGACTGCTGTATTGGTTTGTGCTGTTTTCGTCTCTGGTCACGGCGGTGATAGTGTGGTTCAACCGCGAACGCATCGTCTATCAGTACCAGTTTGATGTGTACCTCAGTCTGATCTCAACCTGCCTGAGCGCGACGTTTATCTGTTGGGTGATTTACTACTATTTTCGTCTGATGTTTCAGCGCGAGCCGAGGCCGTTTCTGAAATTTTATCAGGCCGTGAAGGCTATGGTGTGGCCTCTGAACCGACCGCTCACGTTTGCGGTCAGGATCCTGCTGCTCAACATTTGTTTCGCCAATTACACCTACATCAAAGAGATCATTCCCGAGCTGCAACCATTCCAGTTTGATGAGGCGTTTTATCGTTGGGATCAATGGCTGCATGGCGGCGTGGATCCATGGCAACTGACACATGCCGTGTTTGCCAATCAGTACGCATCCCTGTTTTTGAATGTGTTGTATCACCTGTGGTTTTTCTTTTTGTGGGGCAGTTTTCTGTATTTTGTCTGCGTGTGTCGTCAGCAACGTTTGCGGTTGCAGTTTTTGCTCAGTTTGCTGGTGTGCTGGTTTGTGCTGGGGAATCTGCTGGCGATTGCGTTGTCGTCCGCCGGGCCATGTTTTATTCAACTGCTTGAGCCGGCCAACAGCAGCTATCAGCCCTTAATGGCGTTACTCGAACAGCAAAACCTTGCCCTCAAGTCGGCGCAGTTTTTTGAACTCTGGGCACTCAATGTTCAGGATCTGCTTTGGCAGGCACATACTCATCGTGGAACGCAGTTAGGCTCCGGGATCTCGGCTATGCCGAGCATGCACGTTGCTTCGGCGGTGTTGTTCGCACTGGGCGCTTATCAGGTGAATAAACGCCTCGGATGGGTGATGTGGGGCTACGCCGCATTGATACAAGTAGGCTCAGTTCATCTGGCCTGGCATTATGCCGTGGATGGTTATGTGGCCGTGGCGGCGACGTTGTTGATCTGGTTCAGCGTGAAATGGCTGCTCAGTCGCACATCGTCATGTTGAGCCGCGATATCATTTAGCGAACTTCGGCCAGCAAGGCGTCAATCACGGGTTGATGGTGGGCTTCCACACCGGCGAGGTTACCGTATTTGGGATCCTGACGGTCATTTTCCAGAGGGAAGTGCCAACCCACCGTATGTTCTACAAAGTGACGGGCAAATTGGGCGGACACGTTCAGACAGCCGGCCAGGACAGTATCAACGTACGTCTGCATGATTGGGCTGAGCGAGCAAGGTGGCTCAGGTGTGTCTTTAACGTAGACCCAGATGGTTTGTCCGCGTTCGAAGTGATGCTCGGTTTCTATTTGCTCTGCATCGATGGCGACGCGGTGATAGCCTCGCTCGCGGCGGTCAAACTCTTCCAACGCTGCCGGATCGATATCAAGCAAAACGCCATTGACCTGACCTTCTCCTCGGTTAACCACCAGTGGCGACAGGGTGTAGCTGTCATCAATTTTCCCCCAGTAGCGCACCAATCCATGCGCGATCGCCGGAATGGCCTGGCCAGTCTGGCCTGTAAGTTGACGAGAGGCGGCGTTAATCAGGCTTCCGTAGCCAAAAATGTACATGGTAATTTCCTTGTGAGTCGGCTGAGAAGGTTTTATTGATTCCATCGAGTCATATTGACTTGTTTTTGGTTGAGTCAATATGACCACACTGTCATTCAATGTATTGATTCTCTTGGTTTTGTTTAGTTGGAACAAAAGCTGCATTGGTCAGATAAGTTTTTATGATGGTCAATGCCTGACTGGCTGCTTTGGAGTTCCGTCTTGCTCAATATTACTGATAAACGCGTTGAAGAAAAGATCCCGGCGTGGTTGCGCTTGGGATTTCGTCCTTTTTTCCTGCTTGGTGCGACGTACGCGCTGATTGCCATTCCTCTCTGGGTGTGGATGTTTCAGCATGGACAACTCGCAGGGTTGCGTGTCCCGGCGTTGTGGTGGCACGTGCACGAAATGTTGTTTGGTTTCGCCATGGCCATTGTCGCCGGGTTCGTGTTGACTGCGGTGCAAAACTGGACTGGCATCAATGGCACCAAGCATTACCGTTTGGCGCTGTTAGTGGGGCTGTGGCTGGCGCCGCGTATTTTGTTCTGGACTCCGACGCCGTTGTGGTTGATTTCCTCCATTGAGGCGCTGTTCTTACTCTTGGTGGCTGTGGAGGTGGGAAGTCGGGTGGTCAAAGCGCGTGGATGGCGGAATCTGTTTTTTGTGCCTTTGTTGTTATTGGCGCTGGTGGCGAATTTTGCAGCCTACGCCACGATCAAAGGTATGCCGCCGTTCAGCAGTGCGGCAGTGTGGCAGGCGATGCTGTGGTGGTTCACTCTGTTGTTGTCAGTGATGGGGGCGAGGGTGATTCCGTTCTTTACCGCGCGCCGTTTTCAGTTCGACAAAGCCCAGCCGTTAGCATGGCTGGAGTGGGCGGCGAATCTGCCGTTGGTGGCCTTGTTTGTGCTGAGTTTCTTTCCGCTGGCCTTTGCTGAACTCGGGCGCGGACTGATGGTGTTGGCTGGCGCAG
Organism: Vibrio sp. V38_P2S17PM301; assembly: GCF_009904845.1. Classification (NCBI taxonomy): domain Bacteria; kingdom Pseudomonadati; phylum Pseudomonadota; class Gammaproteobacteria; order Vibrionales; family Vibrionaceae; genus Vibrio; species Vibrio sp. V38_P2S17PM301. The sequence goes on from NZ_WXWO01000088.1 coordinate 17,932, forward strand.
CGCAACTGGTGAGAATGTGGCGTTGGAGACCTTGGACAACCTTGAGCGAGCCGCTGGTCTGGTCGTTGCACGCCGGTTATTTGTGTTTGCCTCTGAGCTTGTTGATGCGCGGTTTGTGGTCCAATCCGTTGGCGCAGCACAACATGATTCACCTGTTTGCCATTGGCGCGCTGGGTGGGGTCATTCTGGCCATGATCGCACGTGTGACTATGGGGCACACCGGACGGGCCATTTATCAGGGGCCGGATATGCGTCTCGCATTCGCAGCGATTGTGCTGGCGGCGCTGGTTCGCGGGCTGGGTGTAGCGTTGCTGCCCCAGTTTATGATGTGGTGGCTAGACATCAGTGCCGCTCTTTGGGTACTGGCGTTCGGACTGTATCTGTGGCGCTTCGGTTACATGCTGGTAACGCCGCGCCAGGACGGACATCCAGGCTAGAGGCCGGGCGTATTGCCATTCTCAGCAATACGCCTCGGTGATTGCGTCGTCGAGGCGTTATTTGCCGACAAAGCGCAGTCGGCGCAGCAGCAACCATTCTGCACCAAAGATCGCGATCAGGGCGATACAGAACCAGGTAAAGGCCATCGGCGATTCCACGCCGGGCATCCCGCCGATGTTGATCCCAAGTAACCCGGTTAAGAAGCTGGTGGGTAGGAAAATCGTAGCCACAACCGTAAACAGGTAGCTGTTCTGGCTGACTTTCTCTTCATGGCGCTGATGCAGTTCTTCTTTAAACAGCTCCAGTTCACCGAGGTAGAAGTCGATGGTTTCGTTGATGCGGGTGATGTTGTTGAGCGCGTAACGGATCTGGTGCGGCCGGCTGGCCAGCAAGCTTACGTCGGATTCGGCCAGATCCCGAATGGCGTATTGCTGTGGACGTATAAAGCGTTTAACGGCCAGCAAGGCTTTCTGGGTTGGGATAATATCATGGCTGTCTTCGTCATCGATATCCAACTCATCCACTCGGTTTTCGACCGTTTCTAAATGTTGATCAATTTTGCCATTGAGGCCATCGATGATCTGGATAAGCAGATCTGCCAGTTGTTTGGGGCCGCGCTCTTCAGCCAGAGCCTGACGGATCTCCATAATGGCACGCGAGGGGACTTTGCGGGTGGAGATCAACGCTCCGTTGTAAAACAGAATACGAACACTGAGCATGTCTTCCGGGGCGGCATCCTGATTCATGTTCATGCCCCGCAGGATCAGCATGAAATTTTGCTCATCGTACTGATGGAAAGAGGGACGAGATTCATCAGCGAGCAGGTGTTTTACCGTACTTTTGGGGATCTGATTGTTCAGCAACCAGTCACGGATGTCCGGATGCTGACGTTCACAGTGATACCAATGATTGGCTTGGATGACGTTGCTGTCCGCTTCCAGCCGTTGTGCAGGCTGTGGGGTGAAATCCCACTGCTCAATCATAAATCCCATAGCGCTTCCTTTATTGGTTCAGCTCGCCGGTCATGAATGTGGTCGAGTACTGTCGCATTATGGGAGGTGTGGCGTATTACTGTCCAATAAAAAAGCCTGCATTTGCAGGCTTTTCACACAGGATTTCAATAAGTTTACTTAGCTGACCTTACACAGGCTGAGTGCTTTATCTTCCGGATGCTGCGCTTTGATGTAGTCGCTGACCGCTTGCTGAGCCGTTTGATCCAGATACAGGCCCAGCTTGGTACGACGCCACAGCAAGTCATCGGCTGTCTTAACATGCTCATGGTCGATCAGATAGTCAATCTCACGCTGGTAAACGCCTTCGGCAAAGCATTCTCCCATGTCTTCCAGGGTATCAACGTTGGCCAGCATCTTACGCGTGTAAGTACCGAACTGACGCACATAACGCATCGCCAATTTTTCGGTTAGCCAAGGGGATTGATCACGCAGTGACTGAGCAAGTTGCGCGCGACTGCAACTGAAGTTACCGCCAGGCAGACTTTCGTTCGCGGTCCAGGATTTGCCCATGTTCGCAAAGTAAGGTTCCAGTTTTTTCATCGCGGCTTCACCAAGCTTACGATAGGTGGTCAGTTTGCCGCCAAAGATAGACAACAATGGCGCCTGGTCCATCTCCTGTTCAAGTTCCAGCGTGTAGTCACGTGTAATGGCTTGAGGAGAATCCGACTCATCATCGCACAGAGGACGGACGCCACTGTATGTCCAGACCACATCGTCACGGCTGAGTTGTTTGATGAAGTGCTGGTTAACGATGTCGATCAGGTAGTCAACTTCATCGTCCACAATCGCCACTTCACGCGGATTGCCCTGGTATTCTACGTCGGTGGTGCCGATGATCGAGAACTCATCCATATACGGGATAACGAACACAATCCGGTTGTCTTTGTTTTGCAGAATGTAAGCCTGCTCTTCATCGTGTACGCGTGGCACAACAATGTGTGAGCCTTTGATCAAGCGGATGTTGCGAGGTGACGGTGAGTGCAGACCGTCATCAAAGAACTGTTTGACCCAAGGACCCGCTGCATTGACTAGGGCTTTGGCACGACGTTCGAACTGCTCACCGGTGATCTGATTGGTGATGGTGACACGCCAGATACCTTGTTCACGGACGGCGCTGTCGACTTTACAGTAGTTGGCCACTTCGGCGCCGTTTTCTTGTGCGGCCAGAATATTAAGCAGTACCAGGCGCGCGTCGTCTACCCAGCAATCTGAGTATTCGAAACCGACTTTCATCTCTTCTTTCAACAGGCCGGACTTGGCTAAATCCACGGTGTGGCTCGCCGGCAGTGTCGTGCGCTTGCCCAAGTGATCATACAGGAACAAACCACAACGGATCATCCAGGCCGGGCGCAGGTAAGGGCGATGGGGGAGGCGGAAGCGCATCGGCTGAGCCACATGGGGGGCTTTTTTCAGGATCACTTCGCGTTCAGCGAGCGCTTCCGAAACCAGACGGAACTCGTAGTGCTCCAGGTAGCGCAGGCCTCCGTGGATCAGTTTTGAACTGGCCGACGAGGTAGCAGAAGCAAAATCGTTCGCTTCAAACAGGCCAACCGTTAAACCACGACCTGCTGCATCGGCGGCGATACCGGCACCGTTAATTCCGCCACCGATAATGAGCATATCGAGGAGGCGAGTGTCTTTGTCTTGCTTCTTCATATCCATAGTTACTGACCTTGTTAAATTTGAGCGAACGAGCATTTAAGAAGATAAATGAACTATAGCGCGACTTTCGTTTGTGATCATCTTTTATTTTCGTTTTTGAGCGTTTTGTGTGATTTGGACATAAAAAAACCTCTTCGTTAGTCGAAGAGGTTATCAGTTCGGGTGACTAGGCGGGGGGCGTTCAGCGTTCGGCAGCCACTTCCATTGGGATCTGATGCTCATGCAAAATCGCCTGAATCTCTGCCGGTGGCGCCTGGTCGGTAAACAGCGTATGAATCTGAGCAATATTTCCCAGTTTGACCATCGCATTGCGGCCGAATTTGGAGTGGTCGACGGCAAGAAATACGCTGCGGCTGTTTTCGATGATGGCCTGTTTGACGCGTACTTCATGGTAGTCGAAATCGAGCAGCGAGCCGTCCAGGTCAATACCGCTGATGCCCAGAATGCCGAAGTCGAGACGGAACTGTTTGATAAAATCCAGTGTAGCTTCGCCGACAATGCCGCCGTCGCGGTTGCGTACTTCACCGCCGGCCAGAATCACGGTGATCTCCGGGTTGGGCAATAAGATGCTGGCGACGTTAAGGTTGTTGGTCACCACGCGCAGTTGAGTGTGGTTCTTGCATAATTCCCGGGCGACGGCTTCCGGAGTCGTGCCGATGTCGATAAACAGCGTGGCCCCGTTGGGAATGTGTTTGACCAGCTCTTCTGCGATCAGATCTTTTTCGGTGAAGTTGTGCGATTTGCGTGTTGAGTAAGAGGTGTTTTCAGAACTGAGAGGAATGGTAGCACCACCGTGGTAGCGACGGATTTTGTTTTCGTCGGCCAGTTCATTGAGGTCGCGGCGGATGGTCTGCGGGCTGACGTTGAAACGCTCAACCAGTTCATCGGTACTGACATAACCCTGTTTTTTGACCAGCTCAATAATCTGCTGGTGGCGTGGAATTTGTTTCACACATGACTCCCTGATGTGTCCGGAACGCGCCGGAAATCTTCGAAAATGCTCACTCACGCTATTGTGCGCCAAATTTTCGGAGTCGAGAAGCAACAATCCTCAGGAATCGGGGCCGAAACGCAAAAAGAGCGTTCATAGAACGCTCTTTTGTTCATTAATCGCTATTACCGGGGTTAGTCTTCGCTGGCACGCAGCTCAGCCCAGGTTTGGGCACATTTGACTGCGCGCTTCCAGCCTTTGTAACGACGGTCGCGTTTCTCTTCGTCGTGGTGAGGCAAGAAGGTGCGATCCAGCACGGCTTTGTCTTTCACTTCTTCAATACTGTTCCAGAACCCAACGGCCAGGCCCGCCAGATACGCCGCGCCCAGCGCCGTTACTTCCGTCACTTGCGGGCGGTGCACTGGTGTATCCAGTACATCTGACTGGAACTGCATCAGGAAGTTATTCGCCACCGCGCCACCGTCCACACGCAGCGCAGAAAGGCGGATACCGGAATCGGCCTGCATCGCATCCAGCACATCACGGGTTTGGTATGCAATCCCTTCGAGTGTGGCACGGATGATGTGGTTTGAATTCACGCCGCGGGTCAGACCAACGATGGTGCCGCGAGCGTAGGCATCCCAATATGGCGCGCCCAGACCAGTAAAGGCTGGAACCACATAGACGCCGTTTGAGGTGTCCACTTTGGTCGCGAAGTATTCAGAGTCGTGCGCGTCTGAGATCAGTTTCAGTTCATCACGCAGCCACTGAATAGAAGCACCGCCCATAAAGACTGCGCCTTCCAGTGCGTAGGCTGGCTCACCTTGCGGGCCGCACGCCAGAGTTGTCAGCAAGCCGTTTCTTGAGGTTACTTTTTCCTGACCTGTGTTCATCAGCAGGAAGCAGCCGGTGCCGTAGGTGTTTTTCGCCTGACCGGCCTGGACACACATTTGACCGTACAGCGCGGCTTGCTGGTCTCCGGCAATACCGGCGATTGGGATACGAGTCCCGCCCTTACCACCGATGTTGGTCTGGCCGTACACTTCCGAAGAACGTTTGACTTCCGGCATCATAGAAGCAGGGATACCCATCTCATCCAGCAACTTCTGATCCCATTGCAGGTCATTGATGTTGAACAGCATGGTGCGCGAGGCATTGGTGTAGTCGGTCACATGCACACGGCCCTGAGTCATTTTCCACACCAGCCAGGTATCGACCGTACCGAACAGCAGTTTACCCGCTTCGGCATCTTCACGCGCACCTTCGACATTGTCGAGGATCCACTTAACTTTGGTGCCTGAGAAATACGGGTCAAGAACCAGACCGGTATTGTCACGGATATACTCTTCCAGACCACGTTTTTTCAGTTCTTCACAGATGTCGGCGGTGCGGCGGCACTGCCAGACAATCGCGTTGTACACTGGTTTCCCGGTTTCTTTGTTCCACACGATGGTGGTTTCGCGCTGGTTGGTGATACCGATGGCGGCAATCTCGTCGCTGCGGATCCCCGATTTTGCCAGTGCTTCCACCATGGTGGAGCTCTGAGAGGCCCAGATCTCCAGTGGGTTATGTTCAACCCAGCCCGCTTCAGGATAGATTTGATCGAACTCGCGCTGAGCGACGCTGACGATATTGGCGTCGTGGTCCAGAATAACGGCACGTGAACTGGTGGTGCCCTGGTCTAAGGCGACGATGTACTTTTGCTCGTTCATGTTGGAATCCTTGTATTCTTTTCTATCTGTAATTTTAGGCGATATGCGTTAGACGCGAGCCTCTTCATTGGTTTCTACGTCTTCACATTGATTTGGAATGGTGCAGCCATGCCCCTGTTGTGGCAGGTAAGCGCCAATCGCTTTCGGGTACAACCAGGCACCGAAACAAGCACCAAATATCGGCGCCAAAAGTGGAACAATAAAGTAAGGGATATCACGCGCGCCGGACAGGGCGTAATCCCAACCTGCCAGGTAAGCAAACAGTTTCGGGCCAAAATCACGGGCCGGGTTCATCGCAAAACCGGTCAATGGACCCAGTGAACCACCAATCACCGCGATCAGAATACCGATCAGCAGAGGGTTCATCGCTCCGCGTGCGGCGCCATTGTTTTCATCGCCCAACGCCAGGATGGCAAACATCAGCACGGCCGTGATCACAAACTCAACGGCAAAGGCACCGGAGATGCTCAGAGCGGAGTTCGCATAGGTTGAGAAAATGCCAGCGGTGGCCAGGGCCTGCTCGCTACTGCGGACAAAGTTGTGCGCAATCTCGTAGTCGGTAAACAGGTTGCTGTAGAGGCTGTACACCAGCGCCGCAGAGCAGAACGCGCCCAGCATTTGAGCAATGATGTACGGAATGACTTTGGCTTTATCGAAGCCATGGAATGCCGCCAGAGCGATGGTGACCGCCGGATTAATGTGGGCGCCGGATACGCCAGCGGTGCAGTAAATGGCGATGGAGACACCAAAGCCCCAAACAATACTGATTTCCCACTGGCCGAACTGGGCTCCGGTCAGTACCAGAGCGGCTACGCAGCCTACGCCGAAGAAAATCAGCAATCCTGTGCCGATAAATTCGGCCAGACACTCACCTAAGAGTGTCGGTTGTTTTTGTGTCGTCATGGTAAGAGTCCTTGTTAGTTTCACTTATGCCTGTGTCATTGTTATCTGGCATGGTGTAATTCTGCACAATTAAACGATTGCGAAAATAAACAAACATTCAAAATGAGCGTTCGAGCATAAAATTATTAACTAAAAGTGGAATTTTTGTTAAATGCATCATCATTTGCGCAAAAACGAATCAAAATTGACGTGAAACTGCTAAGGCAGGGAATAACAACAACGGGTTAATATACGCTTTTTGTCATAACTGGTTGTTGATATTACATTTTATTAACCGAAGGCTAAGTGCTTAGTGATGAATCTGTGATTTTAGTGGCACACTGGCGGTGCGATAGGGTGACCGATGACCAGTTTGTTTATTTACTGGTCAGACCAAACTGAGAGTTAAAATGTTCGCATAGGAACATTGGGGTTACGTTAATGGGGAGATGAAGCCAGGATCTGGCGATATTTGCTTTCCAGCTCATGCAATGCTTGCGACACATCAGGGTCGGGTTTACTCAGGTGGCGGATCAGCGTCATGAAGTAGCAGTCCATCAATAGCGGCAGCTTTGCTTTCAATGCCGGAGGCTGGCTGACATGGTCGAACAGCTGTTGGTTAAAGTTCTGATAATACTCCAAATCCCAGATGACCTCTTTCAGCAGAGCGCGACTGAGCGCAACGTTGGCAAAGTAATACTGGTAGTACGTGCGAGCCAGGTGCATGCCGGTATCGAACTCGCCGTTGCCCGAGTGTTGCGTCAACGCCAGCTGGCTTAACTGGGTCAGTTGAGACAGCATGCCTTCGCGCAGCAGGGTCAGTTTATTAGGGAAATGGCTGAACACAGTGCCATCGGCCACTCCAGCGTGCCGGGCGATCTGTCGGGTGGTGGTTTCTTCATAGCCGGATTCGGCAAACAGCTGCCAGGCAGCCTGCAAGATACGTTCTCGGGTCTGTGCGCGTTTACTCATTTGGGATCTCTGATACGAAAACTTGGCTGATCATACCCTTGGGCTGAGTTATTGACAAACTGAGCGTGCTCAATTATAAAAAAATGAGCGCGCTCATTTTTTTTGGAGGTGAATCATGGATTTTATTAAAACGTTCGGGCAGTGGCTGATTTTCCTGCCAGCAATTTTTTGCTTTTCATACGTACTCAGACCAATGTTACTGGTACTCCTGATCCCTGGGGGACTTTTGCTCTTAGCCATTTTGGGCGGGCAGGAAGTACGTCAGCCTTTATTTGCCATGCTTAAGGAGCAATTATGGTCAGGTTCGACACGCTGCCAGAACACAGCGCCCTGATAACCAGGCGGGCGCTGTGTGACTTTTGTGATGCCGTAAGCTTTGTTCTGCCCGATGCGGAGCCTGCATGGCAACCTGATCAGGTGTATGCGGAAGTGTTTGCTCGCTTGCCCGGTTTTGTGGAACGTATGATGCAGTTGCGTAACGCGCTGGTAAAACCGTTGGGATTTCGGGTTCAACCTGTTGGCCTGACGGTGTCATTGGCGGAACTCAGAGCCGGACAGGGAAGTGGTTTACATCAGATTGACATCTTGACGGAGAATGAAATCGTCTGCACCAGTGAGGAGCGGCATATGCACGTATCGCTGTCCGTCTATCGTCGTACGCCGCGGGAGTTTACACTCTCCACCATGGTGACCACTCACTCTCGGCTGGGATATTGGTATCTGCAGGCTATCATTCCTTGGCACAAAGTGATTGCGCTGGCGAGTGTCCGGCAGATGGTCAGACGAATGGAAATGGAAGTCGCAACCCAGCGATAAAAAAGCCGGGCGTTTGGCCCGGCTCATTTCAGTTCACAATGTGTGCGTTAGTTGTTGCTGTGCAACTCGCTGTTCAGCTCTACCGCGGTCTTGTTCGCCAGACACTCGATTTGTCCGGTGACTGAGTTACGACGGAACAGCAGATCCGAGACGCCAGCCAGATCACGCGCTTTGACCACTTCGACTTCGTTGCCGTCAGAGTCCAGCATGCGTACTTTTGAACCGGCAGTGACATACAGACCGGATTCAACGGTACAGCGATCACCCAGTGGGAAGCCCAGTCCTGCGTTGGCACCCAGCAGTGAGTTTTCGCCAATGGAGACCACCACTTTGCCACCGCCAGACAGTGTACCCATGATCGATGCGCCACCGCCGATGTCGGAACCGTCACCGACTACCACACCAGCTGAAATACGACCTTCGACCATGCTGACGCCTGTTGTACCGGCATTGAAGTTGATAAAGCCTTCATGCATCACTGTGGTGCCTTCACCCACGTGTGCGCCAAGACGGACACGTGAGGTGTCTGCAATGCGTACGCCGTTTGGTACCACATAGTCGACCATTTTCGGGAATTTATCCACGCAGTCGACACTCAAAGTCCGGCCAGCCAGGCGAGCTTCAATTTGACGCTCAGCAAGTTCAGGCAGATCGATCGGACCTTCGCTGGTCCAGGCGATGTTGTGCAGCAGGCCAAAAATGCCGTCCAGCACGGTGCCGTGTGGTTGCACCAGGCGGTTCGAGATCAGTTGCAGTTTCAGGAAGCCTTCGGCAACAGACTGAGGTTGTTGGTCTTCTGCCAGGATCACCAGCACCAATGGTTGTGCAGATGCTGCGGCTTTGGCTGCGAAAGCAGCATTCGCCTGGTCACCGTGAGCTTCAAACGCTTGCGCCAGCTCGGCGCTTTGCTCGGCTCTGATTTCCAGAGTTTGATTGCCTTGGGTGTAACCACTGACGGTTGCCAGATCTGCAACCAATTCGTCGCTAGGGTTGAGTACCGGATGAGGGAAAAATGCTTCGATGATTTTACCGTCACGGTTTTTGGTAGCCGTACCAAAGGCCAGAGAAAAATGAGCCATGTTGAATCTCCATGTAAAGAGTGAGTCCGACGCCAGGGCGGCAGACCGGAATTGAGCTGCTTTCATCTTAATGACAGCGTTTTCGACTTTAAAGAGCCGCAGGAGAGAAAGTCTTGGAACCGATATGTTTTGTCTGATTAGAGATATTGGTGTCTTTTGGGAAAAATGCATTGCTCGTCTGCGGACCAGCGTAAACCGTCACGAGCAGCCATTAAAAAGCCCGAAGCGTTCACTTCGGGCTTTATCAGACTTTACTTTTAACTGATTGGCGATGCGCTGTGCGCTTATGCTTTATCTCGGTCCAACCATTCACCCGTTGAGCGGGGTGTTAAAAGTGAATTACTTTTTAGCCAGGTCACCAGCGTGCTCAGACAGGAAGCTTGCTACGCCTTTCGGAGATGCGTCCATACCTGCTTTGCCTTCTTCCCATTGTGCTGGGCAAACTTCACCGTGCTTCTGGTGGAAGTTCAGTGCGTCAACCATACGCAGCATTTCGTCGATGTTACGGCCCAGTGGCAGATCGTTAACAACCTGGTGACGTACTACGCCTTCTTCGTCGATTAGGAAAGAACCACGGAAAGCAACGCCGGCTTCTGGGTGCTCTACATCGTACGCTTTAACGACTTCGTGTTTAACGTCAGCAACCAGTGGGTATTTAACTTGACCGATACCGCCGTTCTCAACAGCAGTGTTACGCCATGCGTTGTGAGAGAACTGAGAATCGATAGATACGCCGATTACTTCTACGCCTTTCGCTTGGAAGTCAGCGAAACGGTTGTCGAATGCGATCAGTTCAGATGGGCAAACGAAAGTGAAATCTAGTGGGTAGAAAAATACGACAGCTTTCTTACCTTTAGTGAATTCTGCAAAGTTGAAGTTATCAACGATTTCACCGTTACCTAGCACTGCTGCAGCAGTAAAATCAGGGGCTTGACGACCTACTAGTACCATTTTTTTGCTCCTAAGATGAATGGTTTAGTGCCAAAGCCGGGCAAGATGCCCGGCTTTGGTCCGTGTTTGTACGAGACAAACTATAGTACAGATTGTAGTATTGAAAAAAGCGAAATAAATAGATTGAGTTAATCGAAAAAAGCGATTTAACCAAGTAAATAGATAGAGGGCTGCGTGGTGCTCTGTAGATTGACGCAGATAGCAGTGAAGCAATGAATAAATGGCCAAGTTTAAAGCAGTTACATTATTTAGTGACGTTGTATGAAACGCGTCATTTCAGCGATGCAGCGCAGCGTTGTTTTGTCAGTCAGTCGACGCTGAGCAAAGGGATCCAGAATCTGGAAACTTTGATCGGTTGCCCGCTGTACGAGAAAAAAGACAAAAAGAGTCCGTTGGTGTTTACTCAAGCAGGGGAACTGGTGGTTCAGCACGGGCGAGACTTGTTGGCGAAAGGCCAGGATCTGGTCGAATTGGGTAATCAATGCCAGGGCGACACCATGCAAGGTCAGCTGAAAGTTGGTTGTATTCCGACCATTGCACCCTTTTTGCTCGGTGATTTGGTGCAGGAAGTGAATGGCCGTTTTCCGCAATTGAACCTGCTATTGCGCGAAGACACCACCACAAACCTGTTGACCGCGCTGCGTCACGGTGAGTTGGACGTTTTGATTCTGGCATTGCCGGTTGAAATTGATGGCATGGAGAGCCGGGTGGTGGGCATCGATCCGTTCAAAATGGTGATCAGCCGTCATCAGGCCGACGGTATCCGGGTGCCGATCAAGTATGATGATTTGCCGGATGAGTCGGTATTTTTGCTCGAAAAAGAACACTGTTTGACCGAGCATGCGGTGTCGGCCTGTAAACTGACTGACAAAGAGAAGATCAACCCATTTACTGCGACCAGTTTACACACCCTGGTCCAGATGGTCGCGAATGGCCTTGGAACGACGTTTATTCCGCAGATGGCGATTGAACATGGCTTGCTGGATAATCAGAATCTGGTGGTGGTTGAACCTCCGGGTCAGCAGGCATATCGTGAAATTGGCCTTGTCTGGCGGCCGAGTTCGTCTCGGGTAAATACCTTCAATAAATTGGCTGAGGTGGTCTCCGGTCTACTTTAGCCCTAAGTCTTACCCCCATTTTTTACCATTTACCTCGGAAAGCACACTGGTTTTCGTGTGCTTTCTAGCATTTTATCCTGTGCGTTAATTTTAACTTGTAAAATTTCACAGACGTTCTTTAGTGAAGCTTTCATAAAATTGTGAAATTTGACAATGTTAATTTTACATTTCCGTGAGTCGCTCTTGTTTGACTGGCCTCTCTATACCACTTCTCCCGCCATACGCACTCCGGCTGTTGTCATGCACATCGATATTCATACGTGCGTTTAAAACTCTAAATTGCCTCGCATTTGAGTGTAATTAAATTACGTAACTAGTTACATTTTTAGTGCTGGATTCAAGCATTTGTTTGAAACGGAATAAAACTTTGAATTTAACGTTTTGTTTACTTTGGTACTTTTACTCTAACGTATGTTGGTATAAGTTAAATAAAGGCTCGGTAAGACTTATGTCTAGCTTGAAAAGCGAGAGGCAGTAAGTGAAAGTGTCACTGTTAAAAACAAAAGATGATGCAATTTACCGACCCATGAAGTGATGTAATTTGTGGTTCTAAATTTACAAATGTAGTCAGGTCTAGTGAAGGAATACGATTATGCTTGCAAACACACCAGAGAAAATGCCGAGTCACGCCGAAGCCCAAGATACCTTAGGCATGCTTGATGTTGTGGCGACACTTTCGTCACAACATCAGGCTATTTTCCCTGTCGAAGCCCAAACTTTTTTATCTCAATTGTGTAGCAAGTTTGCTTCCCGGGTTGATGAGCTGCTTGAGGCGCGTGAACAGCGTCAGTTGCACATCGACCAAGGGGAGTTGCCCGACTTCCTCAGCGACACTCAAGATATTCGCGAGGGAAGCTGGAAAATCCTTGGTATCCCTGCGGATCTGCAGGATCGCAGGGTGGAGATCACCGGTCCGACCGAGAGAAAAATGGTGATCAATGCGCTCAATGCCAACGTCAAAGTTTTCATGGCAGATTTTGAAGACTCCATGGCACCTGCCTGGGACAAGATGCTGGATGGTCAGATCAACTTGCGAGATGCCGTGGACGGTACCATCAGCTACACCAATCCGGATAATGGCAAGCAGTATCAACTGAGCGATGATCCCGCGGTCTTGATCTGCCGGGTTCGGGGTCTGCACCTCAAAGAGAAACACGTCACGTTTGCCGGACAGATCATTCCCGGCGCGCTGTTCGATTTCGCACTGTACTTCTTCAACAATTACCGAGCGCTGTTGGCAAAAGGCAGCGGTCCGTACTTCTACCTGCCTAAGCTTCAGTCTCATCACGAAGCGAAATGGTGGAGTGAGGTGTTTCATTTTACCGAAGACTATTTTGGCCTGGATACCGGCACCATCAAAGCCACCGTGCTGATTGAGACATTGCCTGCGGTGTTTGAGATGGATGAAATCCTGTTTTCGCTCAAAGAGCACATCGTCGGATTGAACTGTGGTCGTTGGGATTACATTTTCAGCTACATCAAAACGTTAAAGAACCATCCGGATCGGGTACTGCCGGACCGTCAGGTGGTCACCATGGATAAACCGTTTCTCAATGCCTATTCCCGTTTGCTGGTGCGCACTTGTCATCGCCGTGGTGCGTTTGCGATGGGCGGTATGGCCGCTTTTATTCCAGCGAAAGATCCTCAGGTCAATCAGCAGGTTCTGGATAAGATCCGTCACGATAAGCAGCTTGAAGCGGACAATGGCCACGACGGTACTTGGGTTGCACACCCGGGCTTGGCGGACACTGCGATGGCGGTCTTCGATCAAGCCTTAGGCGGGCGCAGCAATCAGTTGGAGGTTAGCCGTGATACAGATGAGCCTGTGAGCGCGCAGCAGTTACTCGCTCCGTGTGAAGGGCCACGCAGTGAAGCAGGCATGCGCCATAACATTCGCGTGGCATTGCAATACATTGAAGCCTGGATCTCCGGCAACGGATGTGTGCCTATTTACGGGATGATGGAAGATGCGGCCACCGCAGAAATTTCAAGAGCGTCGATTTGGCAATGGATCAAACATGGTAAGGAACTGGACAACGGGCAAGTAGTAACCAAAGCCCTGTTTGAGCAATACCTGACTGAAGAAATTGAGATAGTAAAACAAGAACTTGGCGCAGAACGTTTTGACAATGGACGTTTTGCCGAAGCGGCGCAACTGATGAGCCGACTGACCACCAGTGATGAGCTGAGTAACTTCCTGACGATTCCCGGATACGACTACCTGGACTGAACACTGAGTAACTCAACCGATAACGATAACAATCAATAACGTGAACTGTTTTCAAGGGCAGAGAGGGATGTACTGCTCGCGAAAAGGATGACCATGCGCTTGCGCATCAATATAAGAGGGACTGAACATGACATTAACTCGCCGCCAACAAATTGAAGCTCTGGAAAAAGACTGGGCAACCAATCCACGCTGGAATAACGTAAAACGTCCGTACAGTGCGGAAGAAGTGGTCGAACTGCGTGGCTCTATGGTGCCCGCCAATACCATTGCCCAGCGTGGTGCTGACAAGCTGTGGTCTCTGGTCAACGGCAGTGCCAAAAAAGGTTATGTGAACTGTCTTGGCGCACTGACCGGCGGGCAGGCTGTCCAGCAGGCGAAAGCGGGGATTGAAGCCATCTATCTGTCGGGCTGGCAGGTGGCGGCGGACAACAATACCGCCTCCACGATGTATCCGGACCAGTCACTCTACCCGGTGGATTCCGTCCCTTCGGTCGTAAAACGCATCAACAACTCCTTCCGTCGCGCCGACCAGATTCAGTGGGCTGGTGGCAAGTCTCCGGATGAGGAAGGTGGTATTGATTACTTCCTGCCTATTGTCGCCGATGCGGAAGCTGGCTTTGGTGGCGTACTGAACGCGTACGAACTGATGAAGTCGATGATCGAAGCCGGGGCGGCAGGTGTGCACTTTGAAGACCAGTTGGCGTCAGTGAAGAAGTGTGGCCACATGGGCGGTAAAGTGTTGGTTCCGACTCAGGAAGCGGTACAAAAGCTGGTAGCAGCGCGTCTGGCGGCCGACGTTGCAGGCACGACCACACTGGTTATTGCACGCACCGATGCCAATGCAGCCGACCTGTTGACGTCGGATTGTGATCCTTACGATAAGGATTTCATTCAAGGAGAGCGGACACAGGAAGGTTTCTACCGAGTGCGCGCTGGTATCGATCAGGCGATATCACGTGGCCTGGCTTATGCGCCTTACGCCGATTTGATCTGGTGTGAAACCGCCACTCCGTGTTTGGAAGAGGCGCGTAAGTTCGCCGAAGCCATTCATGCTGAGTACCCGGATCAGCTGTTGGCTTACAACTGCTCGCCTTCGTTCAACTGGGAGAAAAACCTGGATGCTGAAACGATTGCCAAATTCCAGCAAGCGCTTTCAGACATGGGTTACAAATACCAGTTCATCACGCTCGCAGGCATTCATAACATGTGGTTCAACATGTTTGAACTGGCACATGCGTATGCGCAGGGTGAAGGCATGCGTCATTACGTTGAAAAAGTTCAGCGTCCAGAGTTCCAGGCGGCAGAGAAAGGCTATACCTTCGTCGCGCACCAGCAAGAAGTGGGCACGGGTTACTTTGACAAGATGACCAACACCATTCAGGGCGGAAATTCATCCGTTACAGCCCTGACTGGCTCTACCGAAGAAGATCAATTCTAATCACTAACAACCTTAACGTGGTGTTTGAGCGGCTTCGGCCGCTCTTTTTTTATCCGGTTCTGGGGGCAAGAGAATCGGCGACAACGGAGAGAAGCGGGGCTGTTTGGGGGATCTCAGTCGAACGCTTGTATCTCTTCCGGTTCACTATCTTCTTGCAGCTCCAGCAGGTTGATGGCGATGGCCACAAAGTCACTGTCGGTGATAATGCCGACCAGCTCGTCTTTATCGACCACAGGCAGACAGCCGACTTTGTGTTTTTGCATGTAGATTGCACTCTGTTTGAGCCCCGCTTTCGGGCTGACGGTCATGATGCTGGTGTGCATCACATCGACCAGCGGGGTATTCATGGTGTACGAATTTTCATCCGATATCTGCTGCAGGCTGGAATCTTGTGCGGCCAGAATATCGCGTTGAGTAATAATGCCCAGTAAGCGGCGTTCAGTGTCCACCACCGGAATATGGCGAATATCCAGCGCTTCCATCATGTGCTTGGCATCAGCAAGGGAATGAGAGCGCAGCAACGTATGCGGGTTGCGAGTCATCATATCTTCGACCTTGATCATAGTGGCCTCCTGCTTCTCGTGAATATGCATTTAATATAGTTGTTTTTGGGCCGGTGGAATGAGAGCTGCTTCGGTTTTTGTTTTGCTATCCCTAAAAATTGTAAGGCAAATTGTGCCGGGTCAAATCGAGCTGAGATTTAAGTTTCGAAACAAACTCTCTCCTTGCTATTGCCTCGGGTACGCCTATACTAGTCGGCTGCGAAAAAACTCGTCAAAAGACCGTTTAATCACCTGATAAGACCTTATTAACATGCAAGTATCCGATTTCCATTTTGACCTGCCTGATGAACTCATCGCCCGTTACCCTCAACCTGAGCGTACTGCCAGCCGTCTGCTGCAATTAGATGGCAACAGCGGCGAGCTGACCGATGGTACGTTTACTGATGTACTGCACCAGGTACAGCCCGGAGATCTGGTGGTGTTTAACAACACTCGTGTGATCCCGGCACGTATGTTTGGCCGCAAGGAATCGGGTGGCAAACTGGAAGTGCTGGTTGAGCGCATGCTGGATGATAAGCGCATTCTGGCACATGTACGTTGTTCGAAATCGCCAAAACCAGGAACGACGATTTTTGTTGGTGAACAAGATGAGTACCGCGCACAGATGGTTGCACGTCATGACGCACTGTTTGAGCTCGAATTTAACTCAGAGAAAACCGTGTTGGAGATTCTGGAGCAGATTGGCCACATGCCATTGCCTCCGTACATCGACCGTCCTGACGAAGAAGCGGACAAAGAGCGTTACCAGACCGTATATAACCAGAAACCGGGCGCGGTGGCGGCCCCGACCGCCGGTCTGCACTTCGACGAAGTGTTGCTGGAGAAAATGAAAGCCAAAGGGGTGGAGTTTGCTTATGTAACTCTGCATGTTGGCGCGGGTACATTCCAGCCGGTCAAAGTGGACAATGTCCATGAACACCACATGCATGCTGAATACGTAGAAGTGCCGCAAGACGTGGTGGATGCAATTCAGGCGACCAAAGCGCGCGGTGGCCGGATTATTGCCGTTGGCACCACCTCTGTGCGTTCACTGGAGAGCGCTGCGCAGGATGCACTGAAAAAAGGCACACCGTTGGTGCCGTTTTTTGGTGACACCGAAATCTTTATTTTCCCGGGATACGAATACCAACTGGTGGACTGCCTTATCACCAATTTCCACTTGCCAGAGTCAACTTTGATCATGCTGGTCAGTGCGTTTGCCGGCTACGAGAACACCATGAAGGCGTATCAACACGCGGTCGCCAATCAGTACCGCTTCTTCTCTTATGGTGATTCCATGTTCATCAAAAAGAAAACCGCTTAGGCGAAAATCAACCAGCCTGTCCGGTAAGGTATCCGGATAGAAAGAATTTACGAGTGCTAGCAGTAAGCTAGGAGAGCAGGGCCAATTCTGCTCTCTCGCAGGGAATACGCGACCGCTCCTCATTGAGCCCGACAGGGCTCTGAAATAACCGTCAGACTGTTTCTCTGACATTGGAGGCTTCGTGAAATTAACGTTTGATCTAAAAAAGAAAAATGGTAACGCCCGTCGTGGTCAGTTGACCTTTGAACGCGGTACGGTGCAAACCCCGGCATTCATGCCAGTGGGCACCTATGGCACGGTAAAAGGGATGACGCCGGAAGAAGTCAAAGGCACCGGCGCTGAAATCTTGCTGGGCAACACATTCCACTTGTGGCTGCGTCCGGGTCAGGAAGTGATGAAAATGCACGGCGACCTGCATGACTTTATGAACTGGCATGGTCCGATCCTGACCGATTCAGGCGGTTTCCAGGTATTCAGCCTGGGTGACATCCGCAAAATCACCGAAGAAGGGGTGCACTTTCGTAACCCGGTGAACGGTGACAAGATTTTCATGGACGCAGAAAAGTCGATGGAAATCCAGAAAGACCTGGGCTCAGACATCGTGATGATCTTTGACGAATGTACCCCATACCCAGCGACACACGCAGAAGCGAAGACGTCGATGGAAATGTCACTGCGCTGGGCGCAACGTTCTCGCGACCACTTTGACAAACTGGACAACCCGAACAATCTGTTTGGTATCGTACAGGGTGGTGTGTATGAAGATCTGCGTGACGTGTCAGTCAAAGGGCTGACCGAGATCGGCTTTGATGGTTACGCGGTCGGAGGGCTGGCGGTCGGTGAACCGAAAGAAGACATGCACCGAATTCTGGAACACACTTGTCCGCAGCTACCGGAAGACAAACCTCGTTACTTAATGGGAGTTGGCAAACCGGAAGATTTAGTAGAAGGTGTGCGTCGCGGTATCGACATGTTCGACTGTGTGATGCCAACGCGTAATGCACGTAACGGACACCTGTTTGTGACGGGGGGTGTGATCAAGATCCGTAATGCGAAACACAAAACGGATACTTCTCCACTTGATCCGCAATGTGACTGTTACACTTGCCAGAATTACTCGAAGTCATACCTGCACCATTTGGATCGTTGCAACGAAATTCTGGGTGCGCGTCTGAACACCATTCATAACCTGCGTTACTACCAGCGTTTGATGGAAAGTATTCGTAAAGCGATTGATGAAGATCGCTTTGACCAGTTTGTGGAAGAGTTTTACGCTCGCCGAAACCGCGAGGTTCCGCCGCTGAGCAAATAACTCAGCGAGTGACAAAATATAAGCAATAGCGCTCGATTTTTGAGAGGGTGATCTCTAATACACTCTTTGACAGTTGAAACTCGGGTGCTAAAGCTCAACTTGTTGGATTATCAATAAAAAATAACAGAGGACATTACTCGATGTTTATCAATAAAGCTTACGCAGCAGCAGAAGGCGCTTCACAGGGCGGCGGTTTTGAAATGCTCATCATGCTGGGCATGTTTGCCGTTATCTTCTACTTCATGATTTATCGTCCGCAAGCGAAGCGTGTTAAAGAGCACAAGAACCTGATGGCTGCAATGGCAAAAGGTGATGAAGTGCTGACCAGCGGTGGCTTGGTGGGTAAGATCACTAAGATTTCGGAAGAAACGGATTACATCTCAATTGAGCTGAATGCCAACAATGAAGTTGTGATCAAGAAAGATTTCGTTACTGCTGTACTGCCAAAAGGTACGCTTAAATCTCTATAAAACAGCCTGAGGATCCTCGCTGTGCTAAATCGTTACCCGTTATGGAAGTACCTGATGGTGCTGATGGCCATCTGTGTCGCAGCGCTGTATGCACTTCCGAACATATACGGTGAAGATCCAGCTATTCAAGTAACAGGGGCGCGTGGCGCCTCTGTTGATATGTCGACGCTGGATGCTGTTACCGACACTCTGAAAAAAGACACCCTTTCCTACAAATCCGCCGCGCTTGAAAACGGTTCCATCCTGATTCGATTCAACGATACTGACACCCAAATCAGTGCTCGTGACGTGATCAGTGAAGCGTTGGGGGAAGATAAAATTGTTGCGCTCAACCTGGCTCCGTCAACCCCACATTGGCTGGAAGCAATTGGCGCAGCGCCAATGAAGCTCGGTCTTGACCTGCGTGGTGGTGTACATTTCCTGATGGAAGTGGACATGGACGCGGCGATGGAAAAGCTGGTCAGCCAGCAAGAAGAAGCGTTCCGTAGTGAGCTGCGTGACGAAAAGATCCGTTATCGTGCGATTCGTCCTTCCGGCAAACAGGCAGTGGAAGTCGTCCTCCGCAATGAAGAGCAACTGGATCAGGCGAAACGCTTACTGACCTCCAAACACCCGGACATGACGTTCAGCGAAAACGGCTCAAACAGCCGCTTTGCGCTGATTGCGACGTTTACGGAGCCGCGTCTGCAAGAGATCCGCAACTATGCGGTTGAGCAGAACATCACCATTTTGCGTAACCGTGTGAATGAACTGGGTGTGGCAGAACCTCTGGTTCAGCGTCAGGGCGCCAGCCGTATTGTGGTGGAGCTGCCTGGTGTTCAGGACACCGCTCGCGCCAAAGAGATCCTGGGCGCCACTGCGACACTGGAATTCCGTGAAGTCGATGACAAAGCCGATCTGGCCGCAGCGGCGGCCGGTCGTGTGCCTGCCGGCAGTGAAATCAAATACGACCGTGACGGTCGCCCTGCGGTACTGAAAAAGCGGGTGATTCTGAGCGGAGCCAGTATCACGGATGCCAGTTCAAGTACGGATGAATACGGTCGCCCTCAGGTGAACATCTCGCTCGACAGCGAAGGTGGTAACAAAATGGCGGCATTCTCGAAGAAGAACATCGGCAAGCTGATGGCGACGGTCTTCGCAGAATACAAAGACAGTGGTCGCAAAACGCCAGAAGGCAAAGTGATTCTGTCTAAGCACGAAGAAGTGATTAACCAGGCGACCATTCAGTCAGCACTGGGGCGTAACTTCCGCATTACCGGTATCGACTCTGCGGCAGAAGCGCACAACCTGGCGCTGTTACTGCGTGCCGGGGCACTGATTGCGCCAATCTCAATCGTGGAAGAGCGTACCATTGGTCCGTCTATGGGTCAGCAGAACATCGATATGGGTATTCAGGCGTGTATCTGGGGTATGGTCGCTGTGATGTTGTTTACCCTGTTGTACTACCGTGGATTCGGCCTGATTGCGAACCTCGCGCTGATGGCTAACCTGGTACTGATTATCGGTGTGATGTCGATGATTCCGGGCGCGACGATGACCCTGCCGGGGATTGCCGGTATCGTTCTGACCGTCGGTATGGCGGTGGATGCGAACGTGCTGATCTTCGAGCGTATTCGGGAAGAACTGCGGGATGGACGTAATCCGCAACAAGCGATCCATCAGGGCTATGCTAATGCGTTCAGTACCATTGCCGATGCGAACATCACCACACTGATTACCGCCATCATCCTGTTTGCAGTGGGTACCGGCGCGATCAAAGGTTTCGCTGTGACACTGTCCATCGGTATCCTGACCTCTATGTTTACTGCCATCATTGGTACACGTTGTGTCGTGAACCTGATTTACGGCGGTAAGCGTGTGAAGAAACTGTCGATCTGAGGCTGAGAAGAGTTATGTTTCAAATTCTGAAAGCAGGAAAAGCGATCGACTTTATGCGTTGGTCGAAATTCGCCTTCATCTTCTCTTTGTTGATGATTGGCGCGTCTATTTTCACTTTATCCACCAAGTGGCTCAACTGGGGCCTGGACTTTACGGGTGGTACGCTGATTGAAGTCGGTTTTGAACAGCCGGCCAATCTGGAAGAGATCCGTACCTCGCTGGAAGCGCAAGGGTTTGGTGACGCTACCGTACAGAACTTCGGTTCGGCACGTGAAGTCATGGTGCGTTTGCGTCCGCGTGAAGATGTTGCCGGTGAAACGCTGGGTAACCAGATTCTGTCTGCAATCAAAGACGGCACGGGCAAAAGCGTGGAAATGCGTCGGATTGAGTTCGTCGGTCCGAACGTCGGTGATGAACTGACCGAAGCCGGTGGCCTGGCGATCCTGGTCTCTCTGATCTGTATCCTGATCTACGTCTCAATGCGTTTCGAATGGCGTTTGGCTGCCGGTGCGGTACTGGCCTTGGCGCACGATGTGATCATTACCTTGGGCGTCTTCTCGCTGATGGAAATCGAAGTGGATCTGACGATCGTGGCTGCATTGCTGACTGTGGTGGGGTACTCACTCAACGATACCATCGTGGTCTTTGACCGTATCCGCGAGAACTTCCGCAAGATGCGCAAGGGCGAGCCCGCCGAGATCATGAACAGTTCGATTACTCAGACACTGAGCCGAACGTTGATCACCTCGGGGACTACCTTGTTTGTGGTGATTGCGCTGTTTACTCAGGGCGGGGCGTTGATCCACGGCTTTGCCACTGCCTTGTTGCTGGGCATCACGGTCGGTACGTATTCTTCCATCTATGTCGCGTCGGCTTTGGCTTTGCGACTGGGCATCACCAAAGAGCATTTGATGCCACCTCAGGTGGAAAAAGAAGGCGCCGAATTCGACGAAATGCCATAAACATCCCAAAGAGCTACTGCCAGTCAGTAGCTTTTTTTGTATAGAGAAAACCCCCAGCTAGGCTGGGGGTTCCGTAAAGCTTACAGCTATAAGTTAGTTATATAACCCCTTTCAATTTGATAAAAACGTCTTGTGGTCTGGCAACTGCAAGAGTTAATTAAGAATTGAAAGGGGGTCCCAATGGGGGACGAAAAGAGCTTAGCGCACACGCGATGGAATTGTAAATATCATGT
>NZ_WXWO01000024.1:0-39026 GCF_009904845.1 Vibrio sp. V38_P2S17PM301
GTAATTACTTTAATACCGACCAAAGTATTCAAGAGAAAAATAATTCCAACTGCCTTATTGAAAAAGCACATTTAAAGTTATTGTTTAATATATTATTAGTGCATTTTTATTGAATTACCGTCACATTATTTCATTATCCGGTTTTTATTTACGGTTAAACCAGACAAAGATATCTCCGGGTTGTTTGTGTCAACGGCAAACCTGTTGAAAAACAGGGACGCAAAGCTTCCGGCCTAAGGAATATATTTCTAAGGTAGCGGGGTTACCACAAATATCTGGTTTCACTACGCGTAAACCAAATAGGATTGTTGCACTTACTGCTCGTTTTTTAATAAACGAAGGTAAATACCATGAAACAAAACACCTATCTGTTTGTTGCAGGCACAACGCTTGCGATAACCGGGGCATTCCTGCCCGTTTCCGCACTGGCCAGCGAATTGATCGTCGTCCAGCAGAGTCAAACTCAAGCGCCACAACCGGCACCGGTGCAGACGGAGGTCATCGTCGACAGTGCCTCGGCTAACTGGTCAAATCTATCGATTAAAATCACCAATACATTGGCACAGGATGCTGACATCGACGGCATGGTTGTCACATTTGTCTCTCCACAAGACGTCACTTCCGTGTGGGGGAATTTCGGCGGCATCAGTTATCCGAACAACATAGCGGTCAACTCTACACCCACTGCCGAGGGCAAGTTCCTCATTCAGGTTACCACCACGTACTCAGACGACAGTTGGATCAACAGCATGTTGGCCGTCGGCGGAGCGATCTCGCTGCAATTCGGCTTGGGCGTCAATGCCACCCCAGAGACCATTCAGGACGTCAAAGTTTTTCTTGATGGCGTTGAAACTGGCGATGGCCAAATCACACTCACGGCCCCTACCGCCCCCGGAAGTGACGTCACCGACCAAAAGGCCACTGCAACATTATCTGGCCCCAACGGATACCAGCAATCTTTCTCGCTCGACTGGCAATCGTCTACCACAGTCGACGCACTCACTTACGGTGCCTACATCCTCGATGTCAACCCGGTGGGAGCTTACCCAGCCAAACCCGCTCGTCAGGAGCAGACACTCACCGATGAGAACCACCAAGCTAAGTTGAGTTGGGGGTATGGCGAAGCCATCTACCCGGCCAGCTTCCGTTTGACACTCCCTGCAAACGATCTGGTGGATAGCACAACCCTAACCATGACAAACGCCAGCTCTGGTGAACAAAGCTATTATCAGGCCCCTTACGGCCGTGAAACGCTGGTAGACAGCCTGGCACACGCGACGGCTTACCACGCAGAACTAACCGGTTACCGGCTCAACAACCTCCAGCACACACTGTTGATGAATGGCGAGCAATCCTTTGAATTTGTGGCCGATAAAGATCAGATCGCATCGCCAGATGTGACTGAAACTACTCAGCCCGTCGATACCGCCAATTTTATCGAAACGTACATTCAGCTTCAGGGATTACCGGTCAACCAGAGCACAACTTTGACTTTGGTCCACAGTGAGCAGGATATCTATCAGCACCCGCTACAAAGCGGCGGTCCAGAACGCTTTGATCTGTTGCGTCCAGGCAACTACACCGTATCCGCTCCTGTTGTTGAAGTTGATGGTAAACGCTACCTGTTGGCCACCACTTCACTGGTGATCAGTGAAGCGGGTATCGCGACCGTGCAGTTTGTCGAACAAACGGACGACCAAGCCAACATTCTGGCCCCATACAAAGACACCAGCATCAATGCTGACTGGGCTAATGGTGGAATGGAAAGCCTGGTGGACTTGGCTAATCAATCCGGCAACAAACACTTTACTCTTGCCTTTGTGCTCGGCAGCGAGTGGAACCCAGACGTCTGCGAAGCGCTGTGGGGAGGCCAACCCGACATGAAAGTTTCACAACAATGGGGCAAGAAACAGATAGACGATCTGCGCGCGGCCGGTGGAGACGTGATCATCTCCTTTGGTGGTGCGAACGGACGTTACCTGTCACAAGCCTGTGCGACGGAAGACTTGCTTTATGCCGAATACAAAAAAGTCATCGATACATATCAGGTGTATCACCTCGATTTTGATGTAGAAATGGGCCGCGAAAACGATGCTGCGGCAATGGCACGTATGGTTGGTGCACTGACACGTTTGCAGGCCGATTACCCGCAACTGAAAGTGAGTTTCACCCTGGCGGCAGCGCCAGATATCATCCGTGGGTTTGATGAAGTGGTTGTCCCTGCTGCCAAAGCCGGCATCAATATCGACAGCGTCAACCCGATGACCATGAGCTTTGGTCAGTGGTATCACGACACTTACGTTGACGACACAGCAGAGCTGGCGATTCTGACCGTCGAGTTTTTGAAAGATAAAATGGCCGTGCTCTACCCGGAACTCGACGAACAAGCGCTGTATCAAAAACTCGGTATGATACCGATGCAAGGCCTGAACGATCTGACCGTCGATTCGATATCCCTTCAGCAAGCCGAGCGTCTGGCAACCTGGTCCAAAGAGAAGAACCTCAAATACCTATCCTTCTGGTCCATCAACCGTGACCATTCGTGCAATGATGCCTGGGCGTCAGCCACCTGCTCAAGTGCCAAAGACGGCGTGCCGTTCCAAAGTGAATCATGGCAATATTCAGAGGCCTTTCTGAAATTTATTAAGCCGTGATTTTGTGCGTCACTTTGCCAGCTGGCAGTGATGTCTGACTCTCCGTCCCATCCGGTATCGTGCACGCGATACCGGATTTTTCACCTCGGGGCCGAATCCGGTGTCATCCAAACCAAGAAAACGTTGACCATTGGTCTGCCCACGCCATACTGTCTAGCGGGTCCATCATCATCGCGACGCAGCAAATCGTCCACAGACCGGGAAACACAACAATGAAAATTGGGGAACTCGCGCAGCAAACGGGCTTGACGCCATCACGCATTCGCTTCTACGAAAAAATTGGCCTGTTGACCACCGTGAAACGCACCGGTAATGGTTACCGCACTTATCCGCCTGAAGCGATCATGGTGCTCAATATGATCACCAGCGGGCAGCAAGCCGGGTTTACCCTGGATGAACTGCGCGCACTGTTGCCCGCCGATTTGTCACAATGGGATCATCATCAACTACTGACTACACTGCAACAAAAGGTCAAAGATCTGGAAGACATTGAACGCAAAATCGCGACGAGCAAAGCGCGGTTACTGGAGATATTGCGGGAAGTCGAGGCCAAGCCCGAGGACATGGACTGTGCAACCAATGCCAAGCGGGTTATGTCTCAGTTTGGTTGGAATATTTTGCCGCATCAGGACGACGATAAAAGCCAGTAACCTGCCGGTTTATCGAATTCGTTCAGTCATTCCCGTTTCCCATCGATTTGCTCTCGCCCGTGAACAAGGCACTCGCTTCTTTGCACTCAGGCTGAGATAAAGCTTTACTTACCCACACAATGGACCGTTACAATTTTGCTTAACCTTAAACATAACTTTAACCTTAGGATGCTCGCTAGCAGATACAGTGACCACTCGGGAGAATGACATCATGCAAACCATACTCGGTGCAAACGGGCAAATTGGTCGCGAGCTGGCGAACAGCCTTAAACGCGAATTTACCCAGGATATTCGCTTGGTGAGCCGACGACCTCAAAAAGTGAATGAGAGCGATGAGCTTTTTCAAGCCGACCTGCTTGATCCGGTCCAAACACTGCGAGCGGTCGAAGGTTCAGAGATTGTGTATCTGACCGCAGGGCTCCCGATGGACACGCAATTGTGGGTTGATCAGTGGCCAGTCCTGATGCGGAACGTGATCGCAGCTTGCGAAACGGCTGGTGCGAAGCTGGTTTATTTTGACAACACTTACATGTACCCGCAAACCAGCGAACCGCAACGTGAAGACGCAAGGTTTGCCCCAAACGGCGAAAAAGGTAAAGTCCGGGCTCAAATTACCGAGATGTTACTCGACGCAATGAATCGCGGCTCTCTGACCGCAGTGATCTGTCGAGCTCCGGAATTTTATGGCCCGGGAAAAACCCAGAGCTTCACCAACACCACGATCATAGAGCCATTGTTGAACGCCAAACCGGCCAAAGTGTTTCTGCGTGACGATGTCAAACGCAGCCTGATTTATACCCCGGATGCCTGTCGGGCAATGGCTCTGATCGGTAATACGCCTGACGCATACGGCCAAACCTGGCACTTACCTTGCGATGATAATCGATTGACGTACAAACAATTTATTTCTCTGGCCGCAGAGACGTTCGGCGCTCAACCGACTTACCGGGTCATCAAACACTGGCAATTAAGGTTGGCTGGTCTGTTCAACCGTACCGTTCGAGACGCGGCCGAACTCCTGCCCCGTTATGGTGAGGACAATATTTTTGTCTCCGATAAATTTAAAGCTCGTTTTCCAGAGTTTCAGTTTACACGCTTTGAACAAGGGCTAAAGCATATCCTCCGTGAGCGACAACAAAAGCAAAACGCCGAACCAAAGCAAGCCTAATCCCCGTCACAACTTGCAGGAGCAATAACCATGACACAAGCAAAACCCGACCTTCAACACGCCCGTTGGCTGATTTACGGTGCTTACGGTTATACCGGTGAACTGATTGCACGTGAAGCGGTTCGGCAAGGATTGCGCCCCTTGCTGGGGGGAAGAGACAAACAAAAAACACAACGTTTGGCGAATGAGTTGGGATTAACCGCCCTGACTTTTGGCCTGGATGACTCCGACACCGCAGCGCAACAATTAAGTGGAGTGTCGCTGGTGTTAAACTGCGCTGGTCCATTCTCATCGACGGCGCATCCGATGATGCGGGCCTGCCTTGACGCGGGTGCACACTATCTCGATATTACTGGTGAAATCGCCGTATTCGAGTTGGCGCAGCGCCTGAACTCGCAAGCTCAGCATGCCAATGTGGTTCTTTGCCCGGGCGTCGGTTTTGATGTTATTCCAACCGACTGCCTTGCAGCGGCGCTCAAAGAAGCTATGCCAGATGCCACCTATTTGTCGTTGGGGTTTGATTCCCGCTCTGGCTTTTCTCCGGGTACGGCCAAAACCTCGGTCGAAGGCCTGGCCCAGGGCGGGAAGATTCGTCGTCAGGGCGATATCGTGACCGTTCCACTGGCTTATGAAGTCCGCCGGATTGATTTTGGCGACGGTGAGAAGCTTGCCATGACCATTCCCTGGGGTGATGTATCGACCGCTTACTACAGCACTGAGATCCCCAATATAAACGTCTTTATCCCAGGCTCACCACGCCTGATCCGTAACGTTAAAAAAGCCAATTTTGTTCGCCCTCTCCTTGGTTGGCGCTGGCTTCAGGCTCTGATTAAAGCACGAATTGAAAAGACCGTCACAGGACCGAACGAGCAACAGCGTGCGCAACTGCCCACCTATGTCTGGGGAGAAGTGACCAACGCTAAGGGTGAACGGAAAACCGCACGAATCCAAACAGCAAACGGCTACAGCCTGACCGTTACAGGCGCACTTGCTGTGGTGACGTATCTGATGCAGCACCGTCCTGCTGGTGGCAGCTACACTCCCTCCAAGTTAATGGGGAAATCGTTGGTCAATCAGCTACCCGGCTCCGGGGAAATTAAGATTGGAACGTCATGACCGACAGTCTCACCGATGGATAAAAATGACAAGAGTAAATAATCAGACGTAACGATGAGACACTCATCACAATGCACTCATTTCAGTAAATTTGCATAGAGATTCAGTCGTTATAAATTGTGTATTGCCGCTAGCATTCACATTCATGTTAAGTCAAAACGGAACGCGCAATGAGTAGTAACAGCATCTTCCCTAAAGGGTCGGTCGCTCATGAAAATGAGTTAAAGCCGACCCCTGCCAATAATTCCAACGCAGACGCGGGTAACTTTTTCCCAAAAACGTCCATTGCTTATGAAAATGAAGTACGCGCGAACCGGGTCACGCCAGGTGCGGGGCAAGGCTTTTTACCGTCAAAGAAATAATAACAGCCAAGTAGATTACCTTCAGGCGTCTATTTAAAAAACCAAGACACAAGTTCTTGGTTTTTTCTTCATTTCCGGGTGTATCTCAGCGCAGTTAGGCGGAAAGCTCTCGCCGTACGATTTCGGCCCCCGCGCTTAAAGCGTCAAGCTTGGCGGTGGACACTTCGCGGGACAACGGAGCCATACCACAGTTAGTACAAGGGTAAAGCTTGTCCGCATCAACGTACTTCAATGCTTCTCGCAATGTGTTCGCGACTTCCTCCGGTGTTTCGATATCATTGCTCGCCACGTCAATCGCACCCACCATCACCTTCTTGCCGCGAATCAACTCCAGCAGTTCGATAGGTACTCGCGAGTTATGACATTCAAGCGATATGATGTCGATATTCGACTTCTGCAGTTTCGGGAACACTTCTTCATACTGCCGCCACTCTGAACCAAGCGTCTTTTTCCAATCGGTGTTGGCTTTAATGCCGTAGCCATAGCAAATATGCACCGCTGTTTCACACTTCAGTCCTTCGATTGCGCGCTCTAAACACGCAATCCCCCACTCATTGACGTCATCAAAGAAAACGTTAAAAGCGGGCTCGTCGAATTGGATGATATCCACCCCCGCGGCTTCTAACTCTTTGGCTTCTTGATTAAGGATCTTGGCAAACTCCCAAGCCAGCTTTTCGCGACTGCCGTAGTGAGCATCGTAAAGTGTATCGATCATGGTCATCGGGCCAGGCAGCGCCCATTTGATAGGCTGCAGAGTTTGCTGGCGCAAGAACTTCGCATCTTCGACAAACACGGGTTTTGTGCGGCTGACCGGGCCAACGACGGTGGGTACGCTCGCCTCATAACGGTCGCGGATCTTCACCGTTTGACGGTTTTCAAAATCCACGCCGCTTAGGTGTTCAATAAACGTGGTCACAAAGTGCTGGCGGGTTTGCTCACCGTCACTAACGATATCCACCCCGGCCCGCTGCTGTTCTTGCAAAGAGACGCGCAAAGCATCGCGTTTGCCATCAATCAATTCTTCGCCTTGCAGCTTCCAAGGTGACCACAGTGTCTCAGGTTCAGCCAGCCAAGAAGGTTTAGGTAAGCTTCCTGCCGTAGAAGTCGGTAATAGTTTTTTCATCGTCATTTCGTCCAGGTTTTTGTTATCGGTTACGCGTAATTTGCAGACCATTGTTCAAGGAGCGATTGATAAGGTTTGATAAAATACTCCTCGGCAAATTTGCCTTGTTCAATCGCAAGTTGGCTGCGCTCTTCACGGTCATACACGATTTGAGTTAATGAGTGGTCCTGGTTCTTTAAGTTTGGCTGGTAACAGTTACCGGCCACCGCATTGGCATTGTAGATCTCTGGGCGATAAATCTTTTGGAACGTCTCCATAGTGCTAATGGTGCTGATTAGCTCCAGGTTGGAATAATCATTGAGCAGGTCACCCACGAAGTAAAACGCCAGCGGAGCCACGCTGTTCGGTGGCATAAAATAGCGAACCTGCAGGCCCATTTTCTTGAAATACTGCTCGGTCAACGACGACTCGTTGGGCTGATATTCAAAACCCAACACCGGGTGCTGATTGTCGGTGCGACGATAAACTTTATTGTCCGACACACTCAGACAGATCACAGGAGGCTTTTTGAAATGCTGTTTGTACGATTCTGAATTGACGAAAGACTTGAACAGTTTTCCGTGCAAATCGCCAAAGTTATCTGGAATACTGAACTGAGGCTGGTTCTTGTTGTGGTCCAGTAACAGCACACTAAAGTCATAATCACGTACATAAGAAGAGAAGTTGTTCCCGACAATGCCTTCTATGCGCTCGTCGGTCTTGTGATCAACGATGTTGGTTTTCAGTACTTCAATTGATGGGAAAGTTTCACCACTGCCTTGGATATCCATATCCACCGAGATGATCTCTAGCTCGACAGAATAACGGTCACCATTTGGGTTATCCCAATGAGCCAACGCATTGAAACGATTGTCGATCATTCGCAGTGCATTGCGTAAGTTCTCCTGGCGGTAATTTCCTCGCGCCAAATTGGCGAAATTCGTCGTGATACGCGTGCTGTCTGATGGCTGATAATGCTCATCAAAGCAAATGCTCTTAATAGCAAAGGTGAAATCGTTCTTCATAGTGAGTTGTATCCTATTTCCTTAGATAAACGCTGACGGGTATCTGATTCTTGTTATGGGATAGTTCTGTTTTTTGATATTCCCAATCGTTAGCCTGGCTGCATTTATGGTCCATCGCCTACGCAGAAGCGGCCGTAACGCGGCTTAACGCCAGAGCAGTCTTTTACTTATACGTGCTTCACTGATTGAATAACATTGGTTTTGTTTCACATTGAACATGAAAAACATTCATGATTGGCAGGAGGAACTTGAAAGTTCGCTCCATATGCAGCGTAAGTCGGGACATGGATGTCACGACATCGCTTTAGGCGTTTGGGGGGACTGGTTGTCCGGAGACATGCTCCACGATGAGTGTTGCCAGGGTGCTCAATGCGTGCGTGTTTTTAGGAGTAAGTTCAAATGATGCGTTTAGGCGAAGGCAATGGTTATATTGCTCCGTCAGGCTGAACATTTTTCCTGGTGCGATACTGATGTTTTCTTTTAACGCTTGCTTGTATATCGGCAAAGCATCGATATGGGGCGGGAGCTCCAGCCACACAAAATACCCGCCGCGCTGACTGATAATGGTGACGCTGTCCGGCAGTAACGTTCGAAGCAGCTCCGTCATCTTGCTTTTACGTTCGAACAATTTTTTACGCAGCTGTTTAAGATGCGATTCGTAGTTGCGACTGGTCAGATAATGCACCAGCGTCATCTGAATCGGAGTGCTGGTTGCGAGCGTACTCATTAACTGCAGCTTTTGGACATCCAGTGCTCGTTTTCCTGCCGCCACCCAACCAATACGCAGCCCCGCAATCAGTGACTTGGAAAACGATGAGCACAGCAGGGTGTTGCCCGTATTATCATACATTCTGAGCGGACTCACCGAATCATTCCCAACGTACAACTCACTGTATACATCGTCTTCAATCACTGGCACATTATAGCGCT
The DNA here is from genome assembly GCF_009904845.1 of Vibrio sp. V38_P2S17PM301. Classification (NCBI taxonomy): domain Bacteria; kingdom Pseudomonadati; phylum Pseudomonadota; class Gammaproteobacteria; order Vibrionales; family Vibrionaceae; genus Vibrio; species Vibrio sp. V38_P2S17PM301. The sequence goes on from NZ_WXWO01000024.1 coordinate 9,008, forward strand.
GAACAAGCTCAACCAGCGCTTGCTTCTTCTCATTGCAGAGCGTCACCCCCAGCGGATTCTGAAAATTCGACATCAGCCAGCACGCTTTCACATCGTGGGTTTGCAGCGCACGTTCCAACGAATCCAAATCTATCCCCGTGATGGGATCTGTTCTTATCGAAAGGGCTTTTAGCCCTAACCGTTCTAGCGTTTGCAAAGCCCCGTAGAAAGCTGGGGACTCCACCACAACCCAGCCTCCTGGCCTGGTACACACTTGCAGGCTGAGTGTTAATGCTTCTAATGCGCCTGCGGTAATGACAATTTCATCTGGTGAAATCTCTATCCCTTTTGCGCTGTAACGCTGGGCAATAATGGTGCGTAGCTGCTCATTACCCGGAGGTAAGTTATCAAACGTGGCGGAAATTGGCATGTGCCGAGCGGCTGCGCTCATGGCCCGATTGACATGGTAACGCGGGTATAAACCGGGGTCAGGATACGCGAAGCCGAAGTTGGTCATCGCCGGATTCTTGCTGGCTTGCAACACGTCAAATATAAACCCGTTGATATCAACCTGCTCCGTCCACGAGAGTGCAGCAGGGACATGGTTTTCATCTGTCCTTTGCACATTCGGTGCGACCCGGTAACCAGAGCGAGGTTGTGAGACGACCCAACCTTGTGACTCAAGTAATTGATACGCGTGCAATACGGTCATTAAACTCAAACCTGAGTGTTCGGATTGTCGACGCAAAGACGGAAGCTTATCTCCGGCGCTCCAGATCCCGGACTGTATCTGCCTCTTAAGCTGATCAACCAGTTCTTGATACTTCGCCAACACCCACTCTCCATCACAACGTTCAGCACAAAATCATAACACTTAACAAAACCATCTGTTATAGATTTATCGTAAAGCTCTGTATCTACCTCCTTGACTTATCACCTTTTAAAATGGCCCATTCATTACACTTATAAGCCCAAAGGAAGTTTCATGTTTGGCCTAGATGCATTCATGCTGGCAAGGATACAGTTTGCCTTTACCGTCTCCTTTCATATTATTTTCCCCGCCATCACCATAGGCTTGGCCACTTACCTGGCTGTCCTTGAAGGGCTGTGGCTAAAAACCCGGGATCCGGATTATCAAAAGCTCTACCACTTCTGGTCGAAGATTTTTGCTGTGAACTTCGGCATGGGGGTGGTTTCAGGACTGGTGATGGCCTATCAATTCGGTACCAACTGGAGTGGCTTCTCTGATTTTGCCGGTTCCATCACCGGGCCACTATTAACTTACGAAGTCTTAACCGCCTTTTTTCTCGAAGCTGGCTTTCTCGGCGTAATGCTGTTTGGGTGGCATCGTGTGGGTGAGAAACTGCACTTTTTCGCGACCTCGATGGTTGCACTGGGCACCATCATTTCAACCTTCTGGATCCTCGCATCCAACAGTTGGATGCAAACTCCTCAAGGCCACGAAATCATTGACGGACGCGCAGTGCCGGTCGACTGGTTTGCCATCGTTTTCAATCCTTCATTTCCATACCGTTTAGCCCATATGAGCGTTGCCGCGTTTGTCAGTTCAGCGCTGTTTGTTGCCGCCGCCGCCGCATGGCACCTGCTAAAAGGTAACCGCTCTTCTGCCGTAAAGAAGATGTTTTCTATGTCACTGAGTGTGCTTGTGCTACTGGCCCCGCTTCAGGCTGTTATCGGCGATCTGCATGGACTCAACACCTTAGAGCACCAACCTGCCAAAATCGCCGCCATCGAAGGGCACTGGGACAACAGTGATGGAGAAGCGACTCCGCTCATTCTATTTGGCATGCCAAACATGGCCGCAGAAAGAACAGACTACGCCATCGAAATTCCACTCTTGGGCAGTCTGATCCTCCGTCACAGTCTGACTGACCCCATCCCGGCACTGAAAGAGTTCCCTGTAGACGAACGACCAAACTCTCCAATCGTGTTTTGGTCTTTCAGAATCATGGTCGGGCTTGGCCTGTTGATGATATTTCAAGGGCTCTACAGCATGTGGTTACGCAAAAAACACACCCTTTATACCTCAAACGGGTTCCTCAAATTCTCATTAATGATGGGGCCTTCAGGTCTGGTTGCGATACTCGCCGGCTGGTTCACCACCGAAGTTGGCCGTCAGCCGTGGGTCGTGTATGGGGTACAAAAAACGCGTGATGCCGTGTCGTCCCATGGCGACTTACAGATGAGCATCAGTCTGCTGTGTTTTCTGGTTGTCTACAGCATGGTATTTGGCTTCGGCTACTACTACATGATCCACCAGATCAAGAAAGGCCCTGACGTCATAGAGCACGATGAGCATGACATGGCCACGGTTTCAGGTCGCATTTAGCGTCGCCAGAGAAAAGTAAAGGTAAAGAATATGCATTTTGATTTATCCGTGATTTGGTTTGCGATCATCGTTTTCGCAACCCTGATGTACATCATCATGGACGGATTCGACTTAGGGATTGGCATACTGATGCCTTTCGTCAAAAACGAGCAACAAAAAGACGTCATGGTCAACAGTGTGGCTCCTGTCTGGGATGGCAATGAAACCTGGATTGTGTTGGGAGGCGCGTCTCTGTTTGGCGCTTTTCCGCTCGCGTACGCCATCATTATTGAAGCGTTAACCATTCCTTTAACGCTGATGTTGATCGCGTTGATTTTCCGTGGTGTCGCTTTTGAATTTCGCTTTAAAGCCTTGGAAAACCACCTTAAGTTCTGGGACCGATCTTTTATGGCTGGATCGATTCTGACTACGTTTTTCCAAGGCATTGTGGTTGGTGCTGTGATTCAGGGCTTTGATGTGGAACAACGTGTGTTTGTCGGAGGACAACTGGACTGGATGGCACCCTTCCCGATCTTTTGTGGATTTGGCTTGCTCGCCACTTACGCGCTTTTGGGAAGTACTTGGTTGATCATGAAAACAGAAGGCGAGCTTCAGAAGCGCATGTTTGGCTTCACCAACACAACGTTAATGGCGATGATATCCGCATTGGTCATCGTAAGCGTCTGGACGCCACTGGCGTATCCGTCCATTGCCCAACGCTGGTTCTCGTTGCCAAACTTATACTATCTGATTCCCGTCCCTGTGCTGACCGGACTGGTATGTTTAAAAATTGCCGATTCGGTGAGAAAACGCAAAGAGCGCAGCCCGTTTATGATGGCATTAATCATCGTTATCCTCGGATTCGCGGGGCTTGGCATCAGTATCTGGCCGAATATTGTTCCACCTGGTATTTCTATCTGGGATGCTGCTTCACCCGCCAGCAGTCAGAGCTTTATGCTGGTCGGAGCCATGATCATTATCCCGGTCATTCTGGCTTACACCTTCTGGAGTTACTACGTATTTGCTGGGAAGGTAAAAGAAGGCGAAGCGTACCACTGAACAACTCGTAAAGGACCTTGAATGAAAATGAAGATATGCTTTAGCCAATGGGCTTGGATGATTGGGATTTGGGTGGCAAGCGTTGCCGCACTGGGCATTGTGTCTGCACTATTCCGCCTGATGATGACGGCTGCAGGTTTTAAGTCGTAAACCCCAATAACCTACTCAAGTTTCGAATAGAGAAACTGGAACGGCTCAGATTGATCTTGTGCCACACAACTTTGACACTCTTTTGTTAATATAGAACGAGTTCGATTCTGGCAAGTTGTACAAACGTAGTGGAAAACGGTAAACATCCTCTCATAGTGCTAAGGAGGAGAAAAATAGTCCACTAGAGGAAGTTTGCAGAAACAATCACGCTTTTTTCACTCAGACGGTGTACTTCAACCCAGTTTATTTTCAAAGAGGGAGAAGAAATATACACTTTTTCGCCAACAGACATCTTTGCGCTTATATCTTTAAAAGGCAGGTAGGTAAGTTGATAGTCTTTTATTGCAGGTTCATAACAACGTATTCCTTCCTGCTGCAGCATACAACCTGGTTCAATTACCGAGCCAGAAAATGTAATCGTGCTTGCGTGTATTTGAACATAAGGTGCCCCTAAAACAGATAAAAGTCCTATGAAAAATAACTGCTTGATAAATCGTCTAGGCCTCTTCATATATGAAATCTCTTGCTTTCTCTATATGAGCTTTAGTTTGGTTCATCATTTTAAAAAAACAAGAAAGAAACAAGTTGTTTACAATATCAACAAAACATTGCCAATGTTCTATATTAACGATCAGGGACAAATCCGTCACCTCGAGATCTCATGCATAAAAGATCGCGCGTCAGATCCGAAGTAAAATTAGGCGTTGATGACGGCTGCAGGTTTTAAGTCTTAATACCTATCACATCCCCCCAGATTCAAATAGCAAAACTGGGGGGCACTGGGATGATTGGTTAGAGAGCATGATCAAAATATGTGTACGCATCTACATATAACTACACTTAGCACTTAACGTCTGCCATTTCCTAACCTGAAAAAACAAGCTAAACCCAGAAACGGCTCCAAGTACGGCGAATGTAAACCACAACCAGCCAGCGTCAAAGCCGGGTAAGTCCAGCAGCCAACCTGCACACCAGTTTCCGATAAACGCAAAAAATCCTCCGATACAAGAATTAAGACCATAATAGCTCGCCAGTTTCTCAGGCTCCGCAAAATTTGGGACATAGGCACCGATCAGCGGATAAACCATCATAGAGCCGCCACTCAGCAGGATTGCACACAACACAAACGGTAGTGGCAACCAAGGCTCAAAACGCATGTTCAAAACTAGAAAGGCACTTCCCATCAGAGCCATACCGATTCCCATACCTTTAGCGACACCAAGAGTTTTATCTACCCAGTAACTCACTGGTAATTGCATTAGCACTCCCATCAAGGACGATATCATAAATACCCAAGTGATAATGGAAGGACTGCCCGTTTGAGTTTTAACCTGATGGGGAATGGCAAGATAAAGCTGATGAAACAGAATCTGATATACGCTCGCGGCCATCACAAAATTGAGAAATGGTTTGTTCTTCAGCATCAACCACCAATCACGTAAAAAGCTATCCTTGTCTGTACGATTAGGAGCCAAAACATCTCTAGGCAGGTAATACCACTGAAGCAAAAACAAAAGGCTAAACACGCTAGCGGCGGATAATCCAACCCACATAAAACTCGCAAAAAATAAAGCAAGACCAATCAGAGGCCCAATTAACATACCCGCTTCCTTTGCCAGATTCTGCAACGCAAAGACTCTATGACGCTCACTGGCATCAGGGTACTCAGAGGACAAATATGCCTGACTGCTCGGCGTAAACAGGGCACCCGCAAAGCCTGTACAGAAAGCGCCCAATATGATAACGAAAACGTGAGAACCGACACCCAAAAGAAAGAATCCCACGATACGTACAGCGCAGCCCCAAAGTATCATCCGTTTGTAGCCGAACCTATCGCCCAACGTGCCACCAACCAAGAACAAACCTTGCTGACTGAGTACACGCAGGCCAATAATTAAACCAATGTACCAGCCATCAAACCCCAGATTCTGAAGATGTTCAGCCAGATAGGGCAACAACATGTAAAAGCCGAGATTAAAACTAAAACTGTTAAATACCAGAACACGACCAGCAGCTGATAGTAACCGCCAATCATTAATGAAATGGCGCAACCTCATTTAAGCGGCCTTTTTTGAGCGTTGAGTACGGACAAAAGGCACGCCACTTTCATCGGTGAACACCTGTGCTTCCACGTTGTATACTTCCTCGACCAACGTTGACGTCAGAATCTGCCTAGGGTGTCCACTAGCAATTAACTCCCCTTGCTTTAGCACTAGCAGATTATCCGCATACTGCGCGGCCAGGTTGAGGTCGTGTAACACCATCAGACTGATGCATTGCTTTTCACCAGTTTGACGAACCAGATGTTCCAGCAATATATGCTGATGATGCAAATCGAGCGCACTGACAGGTTCATCTAACATCATAATCGCCGGATCTCGCATCAAGGCTTGCGCGAACAAAACCATCTGGCATTGACCGCCGCTGAGGGTATTGACGCTGTGGTTAGCCAATTGAGAAATCCCTATGTTATCGAGAATCTGTAGTGCTTGATTGAGCGTTTTATCATCGACACGCAGACTCAGAGCATCCAATCGACCTAACAAAACGACTTCAATGACAGTCAAATTGACGTCTAAGTTAATATCCTGAGGCATGTAACCAAATTGGCTTCGCCATTGTGCCAACGACTTATTGGACAGCAAGTTACCATTATAAGCTATATCACCACTGATAAGATTAACATCACCAAATAAGGTTTTTAACAGAGTACTTTTTCCCGTACCGTTTGGCCCAAGAATCGCGGTTATCTGCCCCGGTTTTAAATCAAAACTCATATCGCGAGCTAAAGTAAGTGAACCAAGCTGAATATTTATCTTTTCTACAGTTAGCATGTATTAACTACTCCGCTTGGTAATAATGAGCCAGAAGAAAAACGGTACGCCGATAATTGCAGTGACAATTCCGATAGGAAACAAAGCTCCGGGCACAATCAATTTAGACAGGACAGAAGCCGTAGATAGAAGAAAGGCACCAATTAAAAAAGAGAGCGGTAAGAAAAAGCGTTGATCTTCTCCCACCAAAATTTTCGCAATGTTTGGAGCAACAATCCCCACAAAACCGATGATCCCCACAAAGCTGGTTATCGTAGCCGTCATCAGAGCAACGATAAACAGGGTTTTAAGACGTAACTGCCGAACATTCACCCCTACACTTTTCGCCCGCTCTTCTCCTAAACGTAACGCCGTCAGTTTCCATGCGTCTTTCATTAAAAATAAGAGTCCCAATATTACCACCGAAGAAGTAATCATCAGGTTGCCCCAGGTTGCTTTTGATAAACTCCCAAAAAGCCAAAATAAGATCTGCTGACTAAGCTCTGGTGACGATACAAACTGAACTAATGAGAGTAGAGACTGGAAAAGAAACAGTAATGCTATACCCGCTAAGATAAGCTGACCAGAGCTGATATGACGCATTGAGGCCAGAGCGAATAAGAAGCAAGCCGATAACATGCAGCAGAGAAACGCTCCGATTGGAACTGCGTAGTAACTATCTATGCCCAACGAGCCAAAATACAATGTAATTGCCGCGCCAAACCCCGCCGCCGCCGCCATTCCCAACGTGTACGGGCTAGCCATACTGTTGTTAAGAAGCGTCTGCATCTCTGCTCCACCGACACCCAAGGCTCCCCCAACAACGATTGCCATCAGTGCAATCGGTAGACGTAAATCAGTGACAATAATCTGTGTCGAACTATCGACTTGAAAAGGTAAACCAACAAACTGAAAGAGCGCATGCAAGACACTCGTAGCATCCAGCATAGATGGACCACTCATGATATCCAACACGAATGATGTCATTAAAATTAGGCAGAACATAATGAGGATCGCGATGCGTCTATACTCATGTTTTCTTTGTGTCTCAATAGCTTGTAGTACTGCTGCAGATTGCATCCGACATTACCTGACTATGTAATTGATTCGTTAATAATTGCGACTAAGCCCCACAGTAACCTAGTTCACACCCTGCTTTTGCACCACGCACATTAACAGAAATGATAATAATTTGCATACGTATTGAATTAGGAATTATGATTGGTCGTTAAGTTAAGCATTGGCTGTATGGACCATATTCATCATAAATCCAAGGATCTCATTCATGTATAAAAAGTTAATTAGCATTGCCGCCCTCATTTTTAGTGCGTCTGCGCTCGGGCAAGTCACCACTGTTACAGATATCTTGGGGAGAGAAGTCACGCTGGATGTTCCCGCGAAAAGAGCGATTGTTGGCTTCTATCCGGAAGATTATATGGCAATAGGTACTGAAAAGGCATATGACAATGTTGTGGGCATGTCTAAGTATATCTGGCAGGCACGTTCGGCTAACTGGGAACTGTACGTCAAACATCGCCCTTCTTTACAGAAGATCGCTGACATTGGCCGTATTGACACCAATACTTTCTCTGTCGAAAAAGTGATCGGCCTAAAGCCAGACGTATTGATACTGGCAGAATGGCAATACAATGGATTAGGTGAAGACATCGCACGCATTGAAAGTGCCGGTATCCCTGTTGTGGTTGTCGACTACAACGCGCAGACGCTTGAACGTCATGTTAAAAGCACTCAAATTATAGGCGTTATTACCGGTCAGAAAGAAAGAGCCGACCAAATAGCGAATGATTACCGCCATAACGTTGAAATGATTCAAGAGCGTTTAGCCTCCGCAAACGTAGCAAAGCCTAAGGTTTATACCGAATACGGCGCCGCTGGCGTCCAAGAAGTCGGCTACACATTTGGTAAAAATATGTGGGGAGCGATAGCCACCATGGCTGGTGGAGACAACATTTCTGCCCCTTATGTTGAGTGGTGGGGAAAACTGAATCCAGAGCAGATCATCGCCTCAAACCCAGATGTTATTGTCATTACGGGTTATGAATCCGGCAGTTCTAGCGACTCGATGTTAATGGGTCAAGGTGTCGCACAAGAACTTGCAAAAGAACGTTTAGCCAACTTTAAAAAGCGACTGGGCTGGGCCACTATTTCCGCTGTACAGAATGATCGTATTTATGCGGCATACCACGGAGCGTCCAGAACGATCATGGATAGCGCAATGATTCAGTTTTATGCTAAAGCGCTGTACCCTGAGCTATTTAGTGACCTGAACCCTAAACAAGCGTATCTTGATTTTTATGCTAAATATTTGCCAGTCACCCCCTCTGGAACGTTTGCCATCAAACTTTAGCTAAGATAACTCAGAACACTGGCATACAGACTCAGGAACTCGGGAGCGAGTATGATTAGAACTATCGCTCCTCAACGACCTACTCGGTGAAAGCACCGAGTTCTATTTTTCGACACAATAAGCGTATCGTTTCGGTTAAAGATGCCTGAAGAAACGGCTCGCCTACCCCTAACCCCGCGTTTGTATCGCTTTCATTCCATACTCTTAATGCGCTTAATAGTCTCGCTAAAATACTTGCTGCTCCTTGTAATTCTATACAACCGACACACCTCATCGACAAATTTAATGCTCGCTCAAATCGATTCATTTTATTACTATTTTTGAATTACACTGGATAACGACAATTGTGGAGTAAAAACATGAACAAGATATGGGTAACTGGTGATGCGGTCATTGATTTAATTCCTGATGGTGAAATGCACTACCTTAAATGCCCAGGCGGAGCGCCTGCCAATGTAGCAGTAGCGATAGCACGTCTTGGCGGCAACAGCGCTTTTTTCGGTCGAGTCGGGAACGATCCCATAGGAAAACTTATGCAACAAACACTCGTTAGCGAAATGGTCGACTGCCGACACTTAATTCTGGACAGCAATCAACGCACCTCAACGGTTATCGTCGATCTGGATGATAGCGGCGAACGCAGCTTTACTTTTATGGTCAAGCCCAGCGCTGATCAATTCTTACAACCTTCTGATATTCCTGAATTTCAGCCTAACGAGTGGCTACACTTCTGCTCTATTGCTCTGGCCAACGAACCTAGCCGAAGTAGCACACTTGAAGCGATTCATCGCATTAAACAAGCGGGAGGTTATGTCAGTTTTGATCCCAACCTTCGCGAAGAGGTGTGGGACAACCCTGATGAACTAATCGAAGTGATAATGCGCGCTGTGGCTACAGCCGATGTCGTAAAATTTTCTGAAGAAGAGTTATTGTTTCTGACCACAACCACGTCAATTGAGCAAGGACTGCAAGTTTTGTCTGAGTTGTCATTGCCTCTGCTTATCATTACGCAAGGCGCCAAAGGCGCGCTGGTTGTCACCTCAGCTAATCAAATGTTGGTCAGCGGAAAAGTCGTGAAACCCGTGGATACCACTGGTGCTGGTGATGCTTTTGTGGGAGGTTTGTTGTATCAGCTGTCGAAGAGTGAGCAATGGCAATCAAGCGATTCTATCACTAAAGCGGTCCATTTAGCCCATGGCTGTGGCGCTCTTGCAACCACGCAAAAAGGAGCAATGACGGCACTCCCCGCCCAAAGAGAGCTACACAAATTTCTCAGCGAATAATTCTGAAACTTCCATTCAGGCGAGCCTTATGCTCGCCTTTTTGATGATCAGGAATACGTAACTTAGCACATACATCCAGCTCACAAATACCATCCAGAACGTGAATTGGATAAAAGTTTTCAATTAACAATCGGGATCGTTCCCCATTTATTGGTTACAGTCCTACCTAACGTAATGAGTGATAGTTATCAGACACCGAGGAAACATGAACTGATAATTTTCGCTCAAGCATCCACGCTGCTTTGTGATTTATTGGGAACGTTTGCAATTTCTCGAATTTATCATCCAATGTGGAGAAACATTCTAATGAAGACTAAAGCATTAACGCTGGCTGTTGCCGCAGCCCTCTTACCTGCCTCTGTCGCCAGAGCTGAGTCCGATATCACAACGCTGGAAGCACGTATCAACGATCTGGAATCACGCCTAGCACAAACTGAGCAAACCGCGCAGCAGGCGCAAGAATCCGCGTCTTCGTTTGAGTTCCATGGCTACGCTCGCGCAGGCCTTTTGATCAACGACAATCTCAATGGCGCAACAGGCACTGGCCCTTACATGACCGCCGCTGGCGCGCTGGGGGCACCAGTTGGCCGCCTAGGCCTGGAAGATGACAACTATCTTGAAGCCAATCTGATTCACAACCGAACGCTTGATGACGGCTCGACCGCCCGCTTTCGCATTATGTTGGCTGACAGCGTCGAGACCAGCAATGACTGGACCGCAGACGACAGCCAACTCAACGTGCGTCAGGTGTATGCCGAGTTAGCTAACTTGGGCTCATTCTCCGGTGCGTTTGAGCACTCGACCTTGTGGGCAGGTAAACGCTTCGACCGCGATAACTTTGACATCCACTTTTTTGACTCTGACATTGTGTTTCTCTCTGGTACCGGCGCTGGCATATACGATGTGCAGTTTACCGACAGCTGGAAAGCCAACTTCTCTGTCTACGGCCGCGACTTTGGTGAAATCGACAGTTCCAGCACTGATATCGAAAACTACGTTGCAACCATGAACAACCGTTTTGGCAACTTCCAACTGATGGTCAGCGGCATGACTTCGTCCGATAACCAAGGCCGCGACACCGACAGCGCTTCACCAAGCAAACGCGCAGAAAGCGGTGTGCATGCTCTGTTTGCCTATCATGGCGAGAGTTTCTATGGCCTGAGCGACGGTTTCTCAAAATCCGGGATTCTCGTCGGTCAAGGCCTTGGAGCAGAACTGAAAGGCATCGGCTCAAACGGCGACCTGAACGAGGACGCCAAAGCCCTGCGTCTTTTCAGCTATGGCGTGACCCGCTTTGCGGATAACTGGCGCATCGCCCCTGCCGTCATGGCGGAATACAGTCAGGATCGCATCAAAACCAATGATGAGTTTACATGGGCCTCAGTCAACGTTCGCCTCGCGCAGGAGCTGACCCGAAATTTTGAAATGGTGTATGAAGGTTCTTACCAGTACATGGATCTGGATAACAGCGTCGATAAGGCCAAAGGCAACTTCTACAAAGCGACGATTGCCCCGACCTTCAAACTGGCAACGTCAGCGGGCTTCTTTGACCGCCCGGAAATTCGCTTGGCGGTGAGCTATGTTGACTGGAGCAGCGTGCTGGATGACTACGCAGTCAGTCTCGATAGCGATGTCAACACCATGGGCAGTGGCGGCGAAACCGTCTTTGCCCTGCAAATGGAAACCTGGTTCTAAAACCATGCCTCTATCAACCCGGCCTCGGCCGGGTTTTTTGTTGCGTTAAAGATAGCAAGCCGTCAGTTGCAGAGCCGAAAAGAGCCAGCTAACCTTTAGTCTGGGTTTACAATTAGGTGGATGAAATGGGCGAAAAATCAGAATATTACGAAAGAGTGGCCTGCCAACAATGCGCGGCAGAGCGTGCGTTGGACTTCGACTTTACCATGGCATTTCAGCCTATTATTGACTGTCAGGAGCAACGTGTATTTGGCTACGAAGCACTGGTGCGAGGTCTCCACAATGAGCCTGCTCTCATGGTGATAGCGCATGTAACCGAAGAAAATCGCTACCTCTTTGACCAGCAATGCCGCATCAAGGCCATTTCTCTTGCCGCAAGGCTGGGTATTGACGGGATACTGAGTATCAACTTTTTGCCCAATGCGGTCTATCAGCCGGAACGCTGCATTCGCACTACCCTGGAGGCGGCGAAAACTTATCAGTTTCCCACTCAGAACATTATGTTTGAATTCACCGAAGGCGAGCAAATTGCCGACAGTCGTCATGTCAAACGCATTATCGAATACTATCAGTCGCTGGGGTTTAGAACGGCGATTGACGATTTCGGTGCCGGCTATTCGGGGTTAAATTTGTTGGCTGACTTTCAAACCAACATCGTCAAATTCGATATGGCGCTGATACGCAGCATCGATAGCGATTTCGCGCGCCAAGCCATTGTGCGCCACTGTCTGGCGATGTTTGCCGAACTCAATATTACGCCGCTCGCTTAAGGGATTGAAACGCTGGCTGAATATCAATGGCTCAAGGAAGCGGGCGTTTCGCTGATGCAAGGCTATCTGTTTGCCAAACCCGGTTTTGAGTGCCTGCCTGCGGTGAATTTTATCCGTTGATTGTTACCTTAGTCTGCAAAGACAAAAGCCACCTTTGCGGTGGCTTTTTTAGCATTCGGTGAAATCACCAACGTAATGCTTAACGCGGTGCAAATGACCACTGCATGGCATTGAGCGGGGCAAACGCTGCACTGGCAACCGCATGACGCAGCGAAATATGAGTCGCGTTTGGCGGCGTAAACACGCGCCCGGTCATTACCTGCTCACCGTCATTGATGAAGATTTCCAGCGATGAGTTGTCCGCCAGAACGCGTAGCTTCACTTCACCTGATGTCAGTGGCAGCTCACGAATGGTGTCGCCCTCGCGAATCTGGGTATGGCCTCGGTCAAAACGCAGCACGCCTTGCTCGCGGTCGAGTGTCAGCACCACAGCGTGCTCATCATCGTGCAGTAAACGCAGTTCACTGCTCCAAGGCAGCGTCACTTCCAGATCGAAGCTTTTGCAGCCAAGATCCAGCGGCTGCTCATTGAGCGTCAATGCGCGAGTCTCACCACGCAATTGCGCCAGTTCCGCAATAGGTTGTTGAATGATTTTGCCGTTGTTCCAACTCAGCTCGCGCAGCGCAGTAAACTGATGAATCCAGCCATTGTCGCAACTTGGGTGTTCAACCTCGTCCGGCAATCCCATCCAGCCGCACATCACGCGGCGGCCATCGGCGGTTTGTATCGATTGCGGGGCATAGAAATCGAATCCCGCATCGAGTTGCCAGCCTTGCAGAAAATGAAAGCCACCGTTGTCGTCCTGATGAATGCGAAAGATACGGTTCTGATGAACGATGGTGTGATGCGGGTTATCCGCACGAATTCCTTGCGGACCAAACACCATAAACTGCTCGCCCGAGAGCTCGAACCAGTCTGGGCATTCCCACATATAACCGTAAGGCGCCAGCTCTTCGCCATACAGCTTATCAAACTGCCAGTGCTGCAAATCCGTAGAATGGTAGACTGCTAAACGGCCTTGCAAATCCTGAGTCTGCGCGCCAAGCAACATATGCCACCGCCCCTGACGCTGAACCACTTTCGGGTCACGAATGTGTTCCGTGACGCCCGACGGTAACGTGCGGATCTGCGGTCCTAATTTTTCAAACTGATTATGCTCATTCAGGCGTGCTACACACTGCATCGTCTGGCGCTGACGGTCGTGGCCAAGGCGCGTGTTGCCGGTGTAGAACAGCCACAAATCGTCACCATCACTGACAGCATGACCAGAAAAGACCCCGTGGCTATCGAACCAGTCCGACGGCGTTAACGCAATGGACTGCCACGCCCAGTTCACCAGATCCTGGCTTTTAAGGTGTACCCAGTATTTATCTTTATGCTCACAGGCAAACGGATACCACTGATAGAACAGATGGTACTCGCCTTGGTGATAGATAAAGCCGTTTGGGTCATTGAGTAATCCCTGCGGCGGTGAAATGTGCCACTGTGGGCGATACGGACAAGGCGTCGGCTGCAAATACGCTGAAGCGGCCTGACGCTGCGCACTGGCGATGGTCAGACCAAGCTCGGCGAGGTCAGCATCGGAGATGTCACCACCACGCTCCATACACAGTTGCCACTCATCCAGTACTGATTCGGTACTCACTTCTTGTGGCAGTGGCTGAACACGCTCAGCATCTCGCACCGCTACCGTCACGCGCCCTACCGGGGCTAAAATTCGTTGAATATTATCGACCCCGCCCGCGAGATCAATAAGTCGCTGTAGTGACATGAACTTACCTAACATCAAATTCGGGAACGTTCTCAAAATATAAAACAAATACTAATTAGGCAAGTTTTTCCGCAATAAACTGAGGGCAAATCCAATTGAGTGTGAAGCCGGGCACAGAAGCCCAGCGACAGGGCAAAGAAAAATTTGCGTAAGATTTAGCAGGTTTCGCGTGGCACATTCTGGAAAGTGAGCACGACTTTGCTCATCTCCTGACCGCGCCCGGCAATGCGCTCCAGCAGCATTTTTGCTGCGTTTTCTCCTGCTTTATCAAAGGCATAATTGAAGGTCGATAACGAAGGTGTGCTGACATAGGCCAGTTCGTCATTGCCGACTCCGAGTAGTTTCACCTGTTCACCAACCTTCACGCCAGCTTCCTGCAGCGCTTTGATCGCGCCGACGGCCAAACGGTCGGTCGCACAAAACAGGCCATCCATTTGCGGATACGTTTTGATCTGTTCTTTGGCCAAACGATAGCCGGATTCAATCGAAAAGTCGCCACGCACATGAAACAGCAGCGGTTTATTGTGGAACGCCAACGCCTGCTCCAAGCCTTGTGAACGTTGGGCATCCACCGCAATGTCGTCACTCTGCACGCCGATAAACCCGATCTGTTCGCAGCCCGCTTGCACCAAGCGGTTGCCCGCTTCAAAGCCAACGCGTGTATCATCGTGCACCACACTCGGAATGTTATGCAGCGAGCCATCCTGTCCCACCAGCACCACCGGTACCGCCGATTGTTGAATCGCTTTGACAAGCGGCGCGTCAAGATGCGTAGCGTAAAATACGATTCCTTCGACACGCTTTTGGTTAAATATTTTAATATATTCGATTTCTTTAGCATGAACCTGATGAGTATTGGCGAGTAATACATGCTTCCCGGCCTGCTCGAAGATCGCCGTCAATCCATCCACGCCTTGGGCGGTCGCATGGGACGATACCCGTGGCACAATCACACCAATCAGGTTGGTTCTCTGCGATTTTAGATCTTTCGCCACCTGGTTAACCACGTAGCCACACTCAGAAACTGCCTTTAACACTTTGATTTTCGTAGACTCTTTTACGCCGTATTCATCATTAATTACGCGAGAGACCGTCGACTTTGACACGCCAGCCAGTCTGGCGACGTCATACAAACTTGCCATAAAGCATCCTATTTTACGTTCCAAGTGGGATTGATTGCAGAAATGCCCGACTTCAATCCCGGCATTAGCGTGATTTTACCCTTGTTTTGTTGTTTCTCTATCTTGCTTTTGGCGATCATTCTCACAGAATTTACCACGATCTTTTGACCGTTAGGGATTAATTGACAAAAATCGCCATTGCAAACGTTCCCAAAAATATAATCATAAAGCAGTAAACAACTAAACCCAGACACATTGAAGCGGCCTAAACCACGCAACTTCAAACAAGACGGGTATACTGACAAGTAACAAGAACCGGGGTGAGTTATGGACTATCCAGTCATAGCAAAACAACTTCTCGAGCACTTGGGTGGCAAAGCCAACATCCAGGCGCTGGCACACTGCGCAACACGGCTACGTCTGGCAGTGAAAGATGAATCACAGATTGATGAAAGCGCAATCGAAACGCTGGATGGCGTCAAAGGCCAGTTCAAGGTCGCGGGCCAATACCAGATCATTTTTGGCTCAGGTATTGTCAATCAGGTGTATGCCGAAATGGCGAAGCTGACCGGCATGGCCGATATGTCGACCAACGACGTCGCCAGCGCCGGTGCGCAAAAGCAGAATATCGTGCAACGCGCAGTTAAAGGCTTATCCGATATTTTCGTACCTATCATTCCGGCCATCGTCGCGGGTGGTCTGCTCATGGGTCTGTTCAACGTACTGACCGCCAAAGGCTTGTTTATTGATGGTCTATCGCTGATTGATGCCAACCCCGGCCTAGCGGATTTGGCCAGCATGATCAACACTTTCGCCAACGCCCCGTTTGTTTACTTACCCGTTCTGCTGGCTTTCTCTGCATCACGCAAGTTTGGCGGAAACCCGTTCCTTGGCGCGGCACTGGGTATGCTGATGGTTCACCCGGATTTGCTTAACGGTTGGGGCTTTGGTAGCGCGACCGTGGCTGACACCGTACCGACGTGGAACATTCTCGGGCTGGAAATTCAGAAGGTGGGCTATCAAGGCTCGGTTCTGCCAGTGCTGGTTTCGGCCTTCATTTTAGCCAAAATTGAGCTCGGCCTGCGCAAAGTGATTCCATCGGTACTTGATAACCTGCTGACACCGATGCTGGCGATTTTCATCACCGGTTTCCTGACGTTCACCTTAGTTGGCCCAATCACACGTGATGTCGGCTTTATGCTGGGTGACGGCCTCAACTGGCTGTACGATTCAGCCGGCTTTATTGGCGGCGCGCTGTTTGGTTTTATCTATGCTCCGTTCGTGATTACCGGTATGCACCACAGCTTCATCGCGATTGAAACTCAGTTGCTGGCGGATATCGCAACCACCGGTGGAACCTTCATTTTCCCGATCGCGGCCATGTCCAACGTGGCACAAGGCGCCGCAGCGCTGGCAGTTGGCTTTACCACCAAAGACATCAAGCTCAAAGGAATTGCGATCCCCTCCGGCATTACCGCACTGCTGGGTATTACGGAGCCGGCGATGTTTGGTGTGAACCTGAAACTGCGTTACCCGTTCATTGCCGCCATCACAGGCTCTGCGATTGCCAGTGCTTTCATTACTCTGTTTAACGTTAAAGCCCATGCATTGGGTGCAGCAGGTCTGCCAGGCATCATCTCCATCAACCCGGAGAAAATTGGTTACTACGTGGTAGGAATGGTGATTTCATTTGCGGTTGCGTTTGGTCTGACGCTAATGTTGGGCATGCGCGAAAAAACAAAACAAAGCCTTAGCACGGCAGCATAAGTACTATCCAGTTGGCACTAACCATTGCTCACTCCGTTTGTGGGCAGTGGTTAACCTTATGTTTTTTCATTCGCACCAATAAACGTTGCATGTCCCTAACTTTTACCGATGGAATACCAATATCTAGAAACTTAGTTCTTAATTCAAAGAACTAAGCTGACTAGTGGATAACAATAGCTTCTAGGTCACACGTCCAACATCTCCATTTCACCCTGCCACTAAGCCAGTTTCCAGCATCTAACGGCACAACGAAAACCACTCAGCTCAAAAACTACGACTTTTGGACAATTGAATTTAGCTCAAAACATTCTTCTTTAAAGATACTAGTAATAATACATACTCATTCTCGAATAATGGTTATTAAGATTCATTGTCTCAGCGTGGTTGGCAACCTAGCTCTAGATACTCATTCGTGAAACCCGCGCCCACTTCCTTGTGTTAGCCTTGACAACTCATCCAATGGCTAATTTTGTCTCCGAAAAACGCAGCTTTTTCTGGCGTGGACTGGCTAAAAAGTACGCCAAGGTTAATGGTCCCAATCTCCCCATATACATCATAAAGATGATAATCAGTTCACCCGATTCGGAGAGCTGACCAGTTAAGCCACGAGATAACCCCACAGTACCTAATGCAGAAACCGCTTCAAACACGACATCTAACATCGGGGCACTTTCCGTCAAGAGTAATGCGAAGATGGCTAACCACGTCACCACAACCGAAATCATCGTCAATGCAAGGGCTTTACTGATCGTGTCTTTTGCAATTTCACGTTTAAACACATGGATTTGCTCATCACGACGTAAGTAAGCGTAAGTCGATAAAATCAACACCATAAAGGTCACGACTTTGATGCCGCTTGCGGTACTTAAAGAGCCGCCACCAATAAACATCAACACCAGAATAATCGCGGTGGTGGCATCTTCGAGTTGGTCAATCGCAAGTGTATTAAAGCCTGCGGTTCTTGGGGTTACCGCCTGAAACCAAGAAGCCAGCCACTTACCGAGTTCGCTGAGTGGCGCTAAGGTGTTGGGGTTATCACGCTCGATTAGGTAGATGGCTATCACTGCCACGGCATTGATAAGCACGGTTCCCGTTATCATCATGCGGCTATAAACCGTCAGCTTTGACCACCGACGGTTTCGCTTTAAATCCATCCAAACCGAAAAGCCTAACCCGCCAATGATAAATAGTCCTGTAATCGTCAGGTTAACGACGGGGTCATCCACATAAGGCATTAAGCTATCAGCACTTAAGGCAAACCCTGCATTATTAAACGCACTGATGGTATAGAAAAAACCGTGAAATAAACTGGTTGCCCAGCCAAGCTCATCGCTCCAATACCAGGTGAGTATGGTCATCCCAACCAGTTCGACGGTCAGAGCAAACATCAGCACGGATTTAGCGGTCGCAACAAGCGTTGAGGAGTCGGTTTGATTAAATGCTTCTCTTGCGACGGTACGCTCTAAAAAGCCGATTTTCCCTCCCAAAGCAATCAAGGTCACAATGGCAAAGGTCATGAGTCCGAGGCCACCACATTGAATCAGTAAAGCGATGACAACTTGCCCAAATAAAGTGAACTGTGTGCCTGTATCAACCACCACTAGCCCTGTTACCGTAACGGCTGAGGTAGCCGTGAACAAACTCTGTATCCAAGTGATAGGCTCATGAGCCGCAATAGGCAGTTTGAGTAATGCCGTACCCAGCAGGATAAGCAGTAAAAAGCTGCCACTTAAAATTAGTGGCGGCGCACCCACTATTTTTTTTCCTGACTTGGGTTTACGTTCTATCGGCGTGATAGAGGGGTGCCACAATACCATGTCACACCAACCTTGGAGCGAGGTATTTTAGCTCAGCGCGAGTGCCGCACAACAGAATGATATCATTCGCTTTCAAGACAAAATCATGACCAATCTGATTGAGCACGTCTTGTTCACGTTTGATGAGAACCGTTTGCACACTGCCTTTGGCATCACCAAGAATTTGTCCAATCGGAGTGTCGTGTAACGATACTCTGATGTGAATTTCAACCACATACAAGCCATGACCTAAGGACAAGTAGTTATTCACCATAGGGTAGTTTAGTGCCTGAGCGACACGCACGCCCATTTCCTCTTCAGGGTGAATAATACGTTGAACGCCAAGTTTCGACACTATGGTGTGATGTGCTTTGGTACTGGCCTTAACCCAAATTTCTTTAACACCGAGATTTTTCAATGCCAAAGTGCAAAGCAAACTTGACTGCATGTCTTCCCCAATCGCGATCAATACCGCTTCACTGTTGCCAAGATCTAATTCACGCAGCGCATTCTCATCGGTGGAGTCACAAATAATGGCTTGCGTTAACTCCTCGACATATTTCTCAACAATTTTTGGGTCGCGATCAACGCCCGTCACAGTGTGTCCGAGATGGATCAGTTCAAGACTGGCCGCGATACCAAAACGTCCAAGTCCAATGACCGTAAAATGTGCCATGACAATACCTTTACTATTTTTTCCAAAAGTGTGGCAATAACATGGCTAACACCGTGAAGTATTCCAGTCGGCCAAGGATCATTGCCAGATTTAATATCCAGATGCCTGTATCAGAAACAGGTTGAAAATTGCTTGCTACCACGCCAAAACCAGGGCCAAGCACATTGATACACGCCACTACTGCGGTAAAGGACGACCAAAAGTCCAGTCCCGTTGCCATCATCATCAAAGTGAATACCACGGTGGTCAGCGCCGCCAGAGACATAAAAGCCATCACAGCATTGGTCACATCAGAGGTTACAACTCGCCCTTGATAACGGATAGGCAAAATGGCTCTGGGATGACTAAGCTGACGAATTTCTCGTCGAATCACTTTGAACGTAATGATATCGCGCACAAATTTATTGCCCCCTGCGGTTGAACCTGAGCAACCACCAAGATAGGCACAAAACACCAAGAAGAGTGCGCTTGCCGCAGGCCAACTGCCCAAATCCGCTGCCCCAAATCCTGTACTGGTCATAAATGAGACGACGCTGAACATAGCAAAACTCAGTGAGGTAAGAAAATCGTCGTAGGCAGAATGGCTAAAAATGTACCAGCCCAAAACAAAGGAGAGCGCTATCGCGGTAAGGATAAACACTCTCGACTCTTCATCAGAGGCATAAAGACGCAGCCCTGCAAAGCCATTTCGAAACACACGAAAATGAAGACCAAAACTGATCGCGCCCAACATCATGAAAATATTGGATAGCATAAGGATAAGGTGACTTTCAAAATGCCACATACTGGCATCATGCGTCGAGAACCCACCCGTTGAAACTGTGGTAAAACTGTGCGCAATAGCATCGTAGGCTGACATCCCTGCAAGATAGTAAGCCAACGCACACGCAACGGTAATCGCCAAATACACACCCCAGAGATAATGTGCTGTCTTATTAATACGGGGCGAAAGCTTGTCATCTTTAATCGGTCCAGGCGTTTCTGCCTTAAGCAGTCGCATTCCTCCGACATTGAGCATGGGCAGTACCGCAACAACAAAAATCACCACGCCTAACCCACCCATCCACTGAAGAAATTGACGATACAAGAGAAAAGATTTCGGCATTTCGTCCAAGCCAGCCAGGATGGTGGCACCCGTGGTGGTTAAGGCGCTGATAGACTCAAATACCGCATCAGTCATGCTCACGTCTGTGACCAAATGAATGGGTAGCGCCCCTAAAAAACCCGTTAAAACCCAGGTTAAGCTGGCAAAAATTAACGCATCTCGAAAGGTGACTTTGTGCAGTTCACTTTTTCGCAATAGAACGGACAACAAAAAGGCACTGAACATCATCAACGCCGAAGGAGAGAAAAAGTCACCTGATATATGGTCTTGAAATACAAACAGCGACAACAAGCCAAATGAACCTTGTACAATACCCATCCAAAGCATGGGCATGACCAAGAGTCGAACGGTGTTCTTAAGATTAATCACGAAGTGGCTCCATCGAAACTAAACGGTAGCCAATCCCTGATTCGGTTTTAATGAGCTGTTGTTCGTCTGCACTGTCGTTGAGTTTTTTGCGCAACTGACTAACCAGTACGCGAAGATAGTGGGTATCGTCGGTATGACTTTCACCCCAAACCTCTCTCAATAAATCCGTTTGCTTCACAAGTTGCCCAGGTGTAATCATGAGCATTTCAAGAAACGCAAACTCCTTTTTGGTCAGAATGACTTCGGTATCGTACAGCCAGCATTGATGGGTACTTTTTTGTAACTTGAGTGCACTGAAAGTAACGATATCCTCACTAAAATGGTCACTGACCAAGTCTCGCAGCAGTACCTTAATCCGTACGATAAGTTCTTTAATGCCAAACGGCTTACAGAGATAGTCGTTAGCTCCCGCTTCAAGCAAGCGGATCTTCTCTTCTTCTTGGTCGCGTGCCGTTAGGATGAGCACGGGGGTTTTACTTGACTGACGGATCATCGATAGGAACTCAATACCATCGCCATCAGGCAATCCCAAGTCGAGCACCACCACATGCGGCTGAACACGCTCAAATTGCACTTTTGCCGTCGCTAACGAGTCAGCTCCCACGTAATCAAAGCCTTCAGCCGCCAAAGAAATGCGCATAAAAGTTTGGATTTGAGGCTCATCATCCACCACCAGTATTTTGTAGTTCACTACTACTCTCCTTGTTGACTGCTTGGCAGCGAAATCCGAATCAAACAACCTTGTTGTACTTCTACACATTCGATATGGCCTTGATGGGCTGAGACCACGCCTTTAGCCACACTCAATCCAAGACCAGAGCCAGAATCGTCACTTCTTTTTTCCTTGCCTGAATAAAACAGCTCGAACATTCGTTCTGCTTCATCGGGTTGCAGTGATTGGCCTTGGTTGTAGACATCAATCACCACATTTTGCTGATTCTGATAAATTGTCACGCTGACCTGTTTATCTTTAAGGGAATAGCGCAACGCATTGTCCAAGACATTAAATAACGCTTGCTCTAACAAAGCCCGGCTGACTTCAACCGATGAAACCGCCTCATTGACGACCACCTCAATACTTGTGGTGGATGAAGAGAAACGGCCAGTGACGCTTTTTACAATGTGTACTATGGATTCTTGTTGCTTCTGGATACGAACCACGCCGTGCTGCAATTTCGTCGCTTGCAAAAGGTTCTCTATGTATTGGTGTAAGCGATGGCTTTCTTTGATGGCACTGTCGAGCAGTTCATCCTTTTCTTTGGCTTTCAGTTGCGTCTGATATTCTTTGAAAGTGGTGAGATTGCCTATAATCCCCGCGAGCGGGGTTCTCAAGTCATGAGATACAGAGAGCAAAATTTGGTGGCGCAGTTGCACTTGTTCTAGCGCATTTTGTTGGCGTCGATATCGCTCAGCTAGCTGGCTGGTAGTAAAGGCAACCACAATAAAAACAAGTAAGTTGATGATGTCATCTAAGTGGAACATCTGAAGCGAATATCGAGGCGTGGTAAAGAGAAAGTTGAAACTGACGGCTTCGGCAATCGCAGCCACATAAGCTATTCGTGAGTGACATTGAAGGGCAATCACAACGATAGAAAGCTGGAGTATCAGCAACACCGCAATGGTTGAGCCTAACCAGTGATCAAGTCCTAAAGATACGACAAGTGCAAGAACAAACACCGATGCTGATAAAATATAACGCTTCTGTAGCCAACTCATTGCCATATAAGTCATTTGAAAGAAAATCTTAACAGCGACTCTATCAGATGCGGAATCAGGGTTCGCGTAAAAAAAGCGTAAAAAAATGGCGAAATCTAGAGGCGTTATATCCAATCAGAGGAAGTCACAAATAGCATCGTAACTTCCTCGATTTATTGGTTTAGGGATAAGATTACGGATGGTTGAATCCAAGCAGCTCTGTTCAGCCACTTAGAGACTCTGGTTACTGTTTTTTTAAACTAACTGCAACTCTACCAATAACTTTGATTTCATCATCGTTCACTTCAAGGCTAGTGTTACCAAACATAACAGAGAGCTTGTTCGGTAACCGCTGAATGGCGTTAATAGACAAACGTCCGTTCATATCTATCAGGTAATCACCGCTGACTGCGTCGTTCTGCCCCTTGTCAATTAGAAATCGTCCTTCATAATTTTCAACTTCAATCGTAGATGCAGCATTCAGGTTCCATGATTGAAAAATACGTTTGGCATAAGGAAGTGTTCCTGTACTGACTAATTTCCCATTGCTCAGGCTGTAGCTGGGAAGAGTAACGATAGCTTCTGATGTAGCCATCGTCATTTGCGCTTCCATCTCTGAGTTGTAGCTATTTGACGTTTCAGCAATCACCTCATGACTAGAAGATGTGTTACGAGTAAACGAGTGGTGCAACTTTTCCAGCGGAAAATCCGAAGGTAATATGAGCTGGTGAACTGGAATGCCAGTACGTAGATGAGTACGGACCACCAGTTCATGAGATGTTCGATTGTGAGTATTCCAAGTGCTAAAAGTGGTTTTTGGCACATCAAATAACGTAGCCATTTCACCAAAGGAAGCACAATGGGTTAGGTCTCTCAAATTTGAAGTGAAGTCATGACCTTTTAAATAGTCAAAAATAAGGATTTTCTTACTCATGTACCGTCCAATTAGTGCGAGTAAACTCAAAAAGCAACAATAAAGTCATGAGAATTGGTAAAAAACATTGACTAAATTCATCTGAGGACTCACACTGTACGTATTCAACAAAATAGCGCATAAATTAGGAAAAGTGCGCGAAACCAACGCGTAAGGATACCATTCATGGCGAAGAATCAAATAGACATTGATGCATCCTGTATCTCAAAAACTAGGTTCCGACGACAATTTTGCTGTCATTTCTGTATTCAACTCCTGTTGCAGCATACCAAAGATATCTTGTTGTTTGATGGAATATCTGTCTATTCTAGTTGGTTACTCCAACTATTAAGAAGTGACAATATCAAGCGCTCATGGAGGCTTGGGCATGAGTGAACTCGTTTCCCATGAAGTCGATATTCAATCTGTCGATTTCACCGAAATTCTGGCCGGGCGCAAAACACATCATGTGTGCCTCAATGTTCATCAATACACAGTTGGTGATGTACTTATCCTACGGGAAGTCGACGGGAGCGGTAAAGGCACCGGACAGGTAATGCAATCATCTATCACCCATATCCAACCGAGCAATTTGCTGGGATTTACAGACGAATGGTGTGTTTTGTCATTAGCAAACACAACACCTTCGCAGGGGATTCGTCTCATCGGCTATCTTCGTGACCGACTGGAGGAACATTGCGATTGCACAGAAACATCTTATCCGTTCATCAAAACAGCCGGAAGCGTCGCCAACCAGGCACAGCGTACAGTACAGTCGGGCCGGAGCTGGATAGATGAAGCCAATCACTTTCTAAAGAAGTTCCCGATTATTGAATCGTAAGTGAGAAAATCATCGTAGTTTCCTTATTTTGATTTCCTGACAAAGCACAAATCGGAATACGTATTCAACAGACTCTCGCGACGTAAAATTAAATAAAAACGTATGAGAACATTGGATGCCTCTCCTGAACAAATTTACTTGTCAACGTAGAGCGCATCAATAATCGGACAAGAATCAATAGATATACTAGCCCCTTTACACTGGCTGACCATACTGTTCAAGGCCTGTTTCAGCCTTTCCAAATCGTCTATTTTCTGTTGAATAGCTCTAGCCTGGAGCATCGCTACAGCTTTTACCTCGCCGCAATAATGGTTAGGTTCATCGATGAATGTCAGCAACTCTTTGATTTGCACGATACTAAACCCCAACTCACGACTGCGCCGAATGAAGTTAAGTCTTTTGACATGCGACAAAGCATACATGCGATGACCTCCTTCAGTTCGCGGCGGATCGGGCATCAGTCCGATTTTTTCTGCCCGATCAGCAATCTGACCAATCGAAAATTGTGGTGAAGTCATCTCATTTTCATCTTGAACCTATAGTAACTATAGGTCCTATAATGCCCTATATTAGTTAGCCATACGTGGTGATCATTGATGCACACTATTATAGGAAAATCTGAACTGACCTGCCCGGTATGTGGATACAAAGAAATACTCACCATGCCTCAGGATGTCTGCCAGTGGTTTCACGAGTGCTCGAAATGTCATGTGTTACTGAAACCAAAACCCCATGACTGCTGCGTCTTCTGTTCCTACGGTTCCGTGCCTTGTCCCCCCATCCAACGTCAAGGTATGTCCGGCTCTACAGAAGGAGATTACTGTGATCAATAATGTCTCCGATAAACCCTGGCTGCGATGGCTGACTCTGTTCTTATCCAGTAGCACTTTGCTGTGTTGCGCCCTTCCCGTCCTGATGGTGTCTTTAGGGTTTGGGGCCGCAATGGCCAGTCTGAACTACCATATTCCCGGTTTGTTATTTCTCGCCGAACACAAGCTCTGGACGCTCAGCCTCTCGGCACTATTACTGTTGCTTCTGGCCTGGATGATCTGGCGCCCCAATCAGGCATGCCCCACCGATCCGGCATTGGCCTCACTCTGCAAGAAGACCAAACGTTTGAACCGGTGGATTTTCTGGGTCAGCGTCAGCATCTGGGGGGTAGGTTTTTTCTTCAGTTATATACTGCTGCCTGTTCGGCAAACGTTTTGGTAGGAGGATGACACATGAAACGACGATTGATGTTGATTCTGTTGTCCATAGTGACAATGGTGGCTCCGGTCACATTTGCAAAGACGTTTGAGGTTGAGGTACACGGCATGACTTGCGCTTTCTGTGTCAACAGTTTGGATCGCAGGCTAACGGCGATGCCTTCGATAACTCAGGTTCAGATCAGCTTGAAAAACAACAAGGTCCTCCTGAAAACAGACGGTGATACACTGGACATTGAAGCCATTAAACAAGCCATTCGGGATGCCGGTTTTACCCCCGTTAATGTGACAGCCCGGAGTGATGATGGTAAAGAATAACCTTTTTGCCCTCTTGAGCTTAAGTGGCCTGTTAGGCATGGTGCCCCTGGCCTGCGGGATGGGATTGCGATCATTCGTCGCGCTGCCCATTGAAAAAGGTGGGTCTGTGATCCGTTTTGCTTACGAACACAATGACGGTACCGATGTCCTGCTGGCGAACGCCGCCTACGGATTGAGTGCAAACCAGGCCATTTTACTGGGCCTGCCCTATCGATTGTCGCCTGATGGTCCGGACCGGCAAGATGATGTATCCGTTCTGTTTCGGCATATTGTGTGGCAACACGATAGTCTATCCGGGACCCGTCGGCTCGGGTTGTTAGGTGGCGCCATTGTTCCGACAGAAAGTAACCGGGATGCGGCATTGCAGGCTGGCTTTGTGATGACCTACTTTCAGGGACGTCATGAATGGGATCTGGATGCGCTCTATCAGGCTGGTCTGCAACATCGCCCTGACAGCGGCCGCTATGATATTTCCTGGCAATATAGGCTAGCACCTGACGAACGCCCCGAATGGGGATTGCCACCCGAGTTGAACAGCGTATTGGAGTTCAATGGTCGTTGGAATGAGGATACAGGCACCGTACATCAAATCACTACTGGGTTACAGTGGGTTCACAAAGAATGGGTCATTGAAGGAGGACTCATCAAGGAATTGAACAAATCCGCCGACTGGCGTTATATATTGAGTACGAGATTCCACTTCTAAATATGTTAGCCCGTACGTTCTAAAAACGATTTACGTAGCGTTCTACAATACTGGAAGCAAATCTATACACTATATATCGTCACCATGTAACGGTTACTAATTCCTAGTAACTACACCTTATAAACGCCACAAGGCTCTTTTTACTGCTTTCACGCGCTAAAATAGCGTATATAAACAGAGTATGTTGTCGAGCTGCATATGATATGAAAAAAGCCCCTACATCAGAAGGCATTCTATGGGGCAAATATTTCGACTTAAACTAGGAGTGTTGCGTAAATCAATACTACAAAGTTTAGAGGAGATTGGGAGGAAATCAACTTCAACATGTAAGAATCCAAGACTGCTTCCATTTAACATCAATAAGCGATGTACTCTATTTAGATTCGAAAGTAAGCAGTAACGCGTACCATTAAATATTGATTAATGAGCCAACATTAGTTGATTTATACATCTATAATTAATATTATAACTACACTCAGTTTAAAAAAGTTTATGATACATAACGTTGGTATGAAGACTAAGTCGACTAGGGAATTAGAGTCCAAAGAAGATTACTTGATCATGTGGCTTTGGGAAAACTACTTACAAAGAAATAGTTGTACTGCAACTGCTACAGACTGTGAGTTAAACTTACTAGCTAAAATCCTTTACGAAAAGAGACAAATCCAAAGTGGATTCATTATTTCTGGAGTGAGCGAAAGCCTTGTTGAAGACATAGCGCAACATATAATATTACTCGGTGATAGCCTTTATGATCGAAATATATCTATTGTGAAAGAAATTAAAGAAATCATCATAGAACATAAAGAACTATACAATACTAATGAACAATAAGCATTGTATGATATACATGTATACGTAAGCTTTGATTCGTTCTCACTTATTATTTTCACATTTTTTGGAATGACTCTCTCTGAATCAACAAGTCAACATAAGTTACGAGACATATAGGATCTCATCAATAATGTCGCTGATAATTAATCTCGGTATCTATTACCTTATCGCTTAATCGTATTTTT
Organism: Vibrio sp. V38_P2S17PM301; assembly: GCF_009904845.1. Lineage (NCBI taxonomy): Bacteria > Pseudomonadati > Pseudomonadota > Gammaproteobacteria > Vibrionales > Vibrionaceae > Vibrio > Vibrio sp. V38_P2S17PM301. The sequence goes on from NZ_WXWO01000024.1 coordinate 36,819, forward strand.
CAATTACGATAGCAGATTCCAAACGTCAATAACACCTTAGTCATTTATAAATCACTTTTGGAAATAAAGAGAATTTAGATGATTATCACCACTTCATCCGAGCTGTTGCTGATTCGCTTTAACCATATCATTAATAAGGTCACTATCTTGTGTAGAAGCTTTCTCATAGTCAATGCCAGTGCCACTAGCCATCTGTATCTCAGGTGTTGAGTTAAGATCTCCCAGCTTCTTAAGCTTAATAGATGTATCTTCGATGATAGATTCCATCAACACGAATGATTCGGGAGACAAAGCATTTTTCTCTCTCGCCTCCATTTGAAACAGCTGTAAATTATTCAAGAAGTTATTTACTATATCATGAACTGTCCTCATCGTAGCACGCAGCACCTTTACTCGTTCTTCTTGCACTTCAAGTTTATGTTTATTTCGGGCCATCTCCCCTTGTTCAATGACCTTCGGCAGCCATTGTTTAATACCTACGGCTAACATTAAGAACCCCATAAGATAACCAACAACTTTTTCCAAAAATGCTTGAACGGGAGTGTCACCTATAATTAGAAACTGGTTTAATTCCTCAAAGTTATCAGTGATATCAATCAACGTTCCAAAGAAGATTAAGACAAACCCGGAAATAATCGCCCACCAACCACTAATTTTGCTTAACTCTTTAGCATGTTGAGCTTTGAGAAAAGAAATAATGATCCCTCCAACCATGATTGCTCTCAATATCTCGATGATAATGTCAGTCATTGTTAAATCTTCCTTTACCCATGTCGATACATGCATATTAGCTCATAATTCAACCAAATTCATATATTCTTCGCGCTGTACATCTAATAAAATTCGCTATTCCCACAAACACATAAGACAATCCTAATGTAAATACACTAAAGAGTAATGACGAAAGTATGTACTAACTACAGCCATTGTTAAGAGGGAAACAATGCGGCAAACTTCACGCCACGTATCTTCATTGAAAGCACTCCGTTTACGTTTTTATAAGTTTTAATACTCTCGGTTGTAGAGAAGCATGAAATACTTCATCTCTTTAAGCTTCTCCAACTTTGAAGGGATTATGTATAACACCAAGTATATGAGGAAAAATGCGACAGCGGCAGTCAACGCAGTTTGAATTAGCTCTGTCGTTTCAAGCTTTCTGCCTAGCGTCGTAATTAACCCCAGGAATACCCCCCCAACAAAACTGCCAAAGCTCTTACGTAAAACACCACTAGAGTCAGCAATATCTATCTGTAAGTCTAATAGCTCCATGCAGTCTGACACTTGGTTGCTAGTAATCGAGCGCTCCTGGAGTTTCTGCTTAAACATCAAGTAACGACTTGTTTGATGAACTTCATCGTTATGAGGGACTACATGGTGTGAAAGATCACCAAACTCTCGCAAAATAAGACGCTTCTTCATTCGACTAAGAAATAAGACTAAAACGAGCTCACTGATCCCGATTGGCCAAAAGGATATATTTGGGAACCAGTAAAGTGAGATGACCCCGTAGAGGAAGAACGTTGCAGAAATCGCTATTACAGCTCTTTCCCAGTTGCTACAGCTTATAATGACACTTCTAAACAAATTTCGAGTAGTAGCCTGCTTGTGGTAGGCCTCCCAAATGACTTTCCAATGATTCATATAAACCTCCAAATTCAATACTGCCAAATAAATTCAAAGTTGGTGTCGTACCTTGGTCCTCCTATAAACAGATCTCGTATATAAGCAGAAAAAACACTAAAAACATGCCATTTTCTGAACCATTCTTGTGAAAATACAGCTTCTACCACCTCAGTTAACAAGCGTTCTCTTTTTATACTAAACTGAAAGACACGATAATACGAAACAAGAGGCATAGTTAAAACAGTAAAAACCGTACACGTAAATATTTGAAACGCATCGCAAACCGAATAAACCATAAACACCAGATCTCATTTACAAGACGAAGTTATGCGTACAAACGTGATTGATATCAACATGATTGTTCGAGGACTTGAGATAGCATCGCGCGATTAAAAATAATGAGAATGTTGGAATGCCAAAGAGTTCTTTATCTAAATATCACTACTTGCTAACAAAGCTGATGCTGATACTCGCAGCCGTTATTGCAATGGCTAGTTTTCTTATGGCAGGTCTGCACTATCAAGGGTTAGTCAGAACAAAAATACAATTCTTTGATGAAACACTGTATTCACTGAAGAACACTTA